>NZ_JBWKYD010000009.1:0-234024 GCF_059423585.1 Janthinobacterium sp. GW460-12-1-14-LB5
GCACCGGACGCGCCCGCCCCCGCCGCCAGCGGCCGCCATTTCCGCGTACTGGTGGTCGACGACAACATCGATGCGGCCGATACCCTCGCCGCCGTGCTCGACATGATGGGCCATGCCACGCAAGTGGCCCACGACGGCGCGCAAGCGCTGGCCGTGGCGCCGCAATTCTTGCCAGACATCATCTTCCTCGACATCGGCTTGCCCGGCATGAACGGCTACGAAGTGGCGCGCGCGCTGCGCCGGATACCGGCCGGCGCCAGCGTCGTGCTCGTCGCATTGACGGGCTGGGGCGCCGAAAACGACCGCAGCCAGTCGAGCGCGGCCGGCTTCGACCACCATCTGACCAAACCGGCCAACCTGCTCGCCATCGGCGAACTGCTGGCCGCCCTTTCCACTCCGAAAATACCTACAGACCATGACTGACTCCACGAACCACGTCCGCCGCCACCTCCTGCTGGCCAGCGGCGCTGCCCTGCTGTGCCCAACGCCGCTGCTGTTTGCCGCGCCCGCCACCGGCATCGCCGCCGCCCACACGCAGCTGGCCGCGCTGGAACAGGCCGCAGGCGGACGCCTCGGCGTTGCCGCCTGGCGCCAGGGCAGCGAGCTGCGCGTTGCCTACCGCGCCGATGAACGCTTTCCCCTGGCCAGCACCTTCAAGGCCATGCTGGCAGGCGCCGTGCTGGCCCGCAGCGTCAGCCAGCCGGGCTTGCTGGACCAGCACGTGCGTTACAAAAAAAAGGAACTGGTCACGTATTCGCCCATCACGGAAAAGCATCTGGCCGACGGCATGAGCGTGGCCGACCTGTGCGCCGCCACCTTGCAGTACAGCGACAATAGCGCGGCCAATTTCCTGATGACAATATTAGGCGGGCCGCAAGCCGTGACGGCGTTTGCGCGCAGCATCGGCAATACGGTGTTCCAGCTGGAACGCTGGGAAACAGAATTAAATAGCGCCATCCCCGGCGACCTGCGCGACACGGCCAGTCCCGCGTCCATGGCGCACAGCTTGCAGCAATTGTTATTGGGAAATAGTTTGCCGGCGCCGCAGCGCCAGCAACTGGACGCCTGGATGCGCGGCAACACGACGGGCGACAAGCGCATCCGCGCCGGCGTGCCGGCCGGCTGGCAAGTGGCGGATAAAACGGGCTCGGGCGCGTATGGCAGCGTCAACGACATCGGCGTGGCCTACCCGCCCAGCGGCGCGCCGCTGCTCATCGCCGTGTACTACACGCGCGAACAGAAAAACGCGGACACCAACCAGGACATCATCACGGCCGCCACGCGCATCGTGACGGCCGCGCTGGCGTAATTACTTCGGCAATGCCGCCATGAAACCTGCATACGTCGACCAGGCGGGGTCGGCCGCGCTGCGGATTTCAATCGGAAATTTCGGGCGCGAGGCCAGCGCCGTGTTCAGGCGATTGAAGAATTCTTCGCCCGACTGCGTGTAATAAATCCATTCACGCAAGTTTTCACCCGTCGATACCAGCGCCAGCGTAGCGAAGCCTTCTTCTTCCACCACGGGCGCCAGCGCCGCTTCCAGCTCTTCCATGTGCTCGCGCTCGTTCGGCGCGGGCATGCCTGTTTCATCTTCATAACGCCAGGCGATGATGATGCGGTCCGGCTGCGACGACAGGTCCCAGTCGTCATGGAAGGCGTCGACATAGCGGTAGATGATGGCCATCTCGTCGCTATGCGTGACGATGGTGCCCCAGCTGCGGGCGGAAGTGGAATTTTCGTTCATGGTTGCAACAGTCAAAAAATAAATCGAGGGAGCGCAGCTTACAGCACTGGCGGGCAAGTCACATTCCAGGCGTCATACTGGGCGCCGCTCTTGCGCAGCCAGACGCGGGCGTAGCTGTCGCGGTCGCTCTTGAACACGAGCGCATAGCGCTCTTCGGCGCGCGGGGCGGCGGCGCCCACGTCGACGGCCGCCAGCGTAAATTTCAGCGCCCGTAGCGGCGCGCAGGCAGTGTTACCCGCCATCAATAATCGCGCCCGCTCCAGCAGCGGCTTCTGGTACAGCAACACGCCTTCCAGTTCCACATCGGGAATCCGTTGCAGCATGCGCACGGGTTCGGCCACCGCGCGGCAGGTGCCACGGTCGAGCCAGGCGTAATACTCCATGCCCGCCTCCTGCCAGCGCGCCTGCTTGCCTTCGCCGTGCAGCACGAACTTGGTGCGCTGCGTCCGGCACAGCGCGCCATGACCGCGATACGGCGGCGTTTCCACGCTGCCCACCACTTCGCTGCCACGTCCCCCCACGATGGGCACGCTTTCGAACACGGTGCGCGCAGCCGGTTCGCCCGGATATTGCTGCGCATAAAAATCCAGCAAGGACGCACGCTGCGGCGCATCCACCGCCACCGCCTCGGCGGCACTGGCGGAGATGCAGACGGCCGATACGGTAAAAAGCGCGACAGAGCGCATGAAATATCCTGGCATGGCATTCCTTCAATCGACGTTCAGGGGCGGGTATCGCCCAAGCGCCGATTATATAGTTACCAGGAAATGCCAGGCGGACAGGCTGTCAGGAGGTCCGGAAGTTGACGCCGCCAGCCAACAGCCTGGCGCCGCAAGTGGTGGTATCGCCTTCGAAGGCGATAGCGATGCCGTTGATGTTATGCCGGGACGAGCCGCTGGCAATCTTGCAGCCTTGATGTCCCTTGATGGGGCAGCTGCACAAGTCCCCGACACAGGCGACAGCAATACCATTGACCGTAAAGTGCGTGGCGGCACAACTGAGTACCTTGCCGCCATGCGACGTGGCGTCGCCCAAGCGGATGACTTTGCGCATGCTGCCTCCAGAATTATTGCCCAGCCTGACTTTCCAGGATGGCTTCCACCGATGGCGCCGCGTAGTTGGCCGGATCGACGGCTGGCGTGATGCGGCTGCGGAAGATGTCGCCATTGGCATCCTGCTGCTGGCGTTTGGCATCCGATGGCGGCGTAATAAAAATGATGCTGGCCTCATTGCTGTCGCGTAAATTAATCGCCGCACTGGCGCCCCCATCGCGATAGCTTCCCATCACGCCGATCGCCATCTGCATGAACCACGTGGCCGCGCCCGTGTTGCCCAGGCGAAGATCGGTATTGATGAACTGCGCGCTCTTGCTACTGTCGATTTCGGGGCCGCCCTGTGCCGCATAGTCATGCAGCATGCTTTCCAACATCAGCGACTGTTCCGGCTGGTTTCCCGTACCGGCCACGATACGCGAAGGCCCCTTGCCGCGCTCGGCTTGTGGCAAGGTCTGCAGCGCCTGCTGCCAGCCTGCATTGAATATCTTCTGGCGCGCATCGCGCCGCGTGACGGGCTTGCCTTCCTCATCCGCGAACTTGACGAATACGGGGCGGTGCACGAAACCGAACGAAGGCAGGCGGTCAAAGGTTTCCATCTGCTCCCGGTTCCACGGAATGGGAAACCACGGCGTCGGCTTCCAGTCGCGCGGCGGACGATTTTCCCAGAGATTGAGCTTGTCGAAGGTATGCAAGCCCACGCCACGGATATCGGGCCGCTGGGCGAAAGAGGCGGCAGCGGCGAGCCATTCGGCGACGGTGGGTTGACGCTCGCTGAAGGCTTCAGGTCGCAGCTGTTTCGCGCGTGAAGGCAACGACTGCATGACGTTGTAATACATGGCCCGCAGTTTTTCTTGGACGAATTTATTCTCCGGGTCATCCCATACAAAAGGACGCAACGGTTCTATTCGTTCGCGGCGTGCCAGGATGAACACCGCCGTGGCATCAGGCATATCCGGAATGAAATACCCGTTTACCAATTTTCTTGCAGTTCCTGGCTTCCGGTTGCCATCCCGCGTGCCAACGCTATCCTCGGAGTGTAAGGCGACGTAAGGTACGTCAGGATGCCTATCGAAAAAATCAAACACATCAATCAGCAATTGGTCGGGATGTTCATCCAGCTTCCAGGAAGCCACGGAAAATAGATGCAAGGGCATGCCCCCCGTACCAGCGCCAGCCACAAGTCCCGCCATCGGCTCTATCAAGCTCGGTTGTGCAGCCGGGTCAAGAATGGGCGTTCCAGCATAAAACGAAGGCAGGTTCCAATACATCGGAGTGAAATTGATGCCATTTTCCAGTGCATCGTAGGCTCTGCTACCACCGTCGCCATCCTTGTCATTACCCGTCCAGGGATACTTCTTGGGATCTTGTTCGCGTATGCTCGTGTAAGGACTTCCTTTTTGCAAGGCTCCCCACAATTTACCCTGCCGATACTTGTCCAGCGTCACACCTAATCCGATTACTTCCAGCACATACTCTTGCCGTGGCTCCACCGGTTTCCTTGGCTGTTTTTCCTGAACCTGTAATGCAATTTCACGCGCCTGGCTCTTCGACAAAGCACCTAGCCATAACAAGCCAAAAAATAAAATTACAATAACTATTGATATTCCCAACCAACGAAGCGTCATCATAGCTTTCACCTTTTTGGTCTACTATTCAGGAGAAAAGATCATCGGTCCAAACAAGTTTTTCGACGAGTCCTAGACCATCCAATTATTTTTCAGTCACTATCTTCATGTCTTTTGTTTGTGACACAACGATCTTCCATAAAGCACCCGATAACAATGGAAGTCCTGCGGGCAGAATTCCAGTGTTGTAATAGTCCATACCGCCATTGATCGCAGCACTTCTCCATGCAGGTTCTACGGATAAATATGCTGCAAAATCAGATAAGAATTTTTCCTTTATCAGCATTCCTTTACGCCCTTTATCATTAGTCTTCAAATCCTTCACTCGCCAATCCGCCACAGCACATAAGTACTCGTAGAACTGCGGATCAGAGCTGGCCTTGCCACTACCTATGGCAACGTCATACGCCGTCACCTGGCTATGATTCTTCACGTTGCCAATAATCGAACTGTGAAAGGATTTGGCACTGACCTCGTGTTGCCAACGCAGACGTGCTTCGTTAGGGCTTTCCTGGATATTTGCCCATACATTGCCTTTCTTGTCCCTCGTCGCAGAAATCACCTTGCGTTGTGCCAACGGGCCTTTGTCATCCAGCTTCTGTTCCTTGTTATAGGCCACCGTCATCTTTTGTAATTCGGTTTCGCGTAAGGCCTCAACACTCTCTGGAAACTTGCGATAACCAGAAGGATCCGGACGCTCTTCCGATTTACTGATCAGGCCGCGACCGCTGGCAATTGCCGTTGCCGCGTCGTTAGGATCCACCGCTTCCGTCGGCCCCTCATCCTTCTTCGCTCTACCATGCATTATTGAATCGCGGGGTATGTCTGCCGGGTCAATTTGCGAGGTGCCGCGCAGGTCTGCAGGAACAGGCTTGCGCAATGCTTCACCAGTAATTGTGCGTATACCGTTTCGCTGCTCGACAGGTTTCAGCTTGGTCTTGATGGGCCATGCGACTGCCTTGTGCGTACCCCGGTTGCCGCGTACAGATGCCTCCACATGTGCATGTTCGTCTTCTTTTTCCAGGCACAATGGGTAATCATGGGGTGGTGGCATGCCGACAAGAGACACTGCCTTCTTTCCAGTGCCTGGATCGAGACGTATCTTGTTACTGAACACCCGTTGATAAAACCTGGTTCCCAATTCGGAGAGTGCTTTTCGTACTTGTTCAGTACCCCGATTATGAAAGCGACCAGTGGAGTAATTTCTTCCTCCATAAGCATAAATTTCCTCTTCGGACTTCACCTCGGTTCCTGTTACAAAATCGGGTACGCCATCCCAGCCAATTCCCTGAATGTTATCGAGCGCCACAGTCATGTCTTCGGGACAAAAATACAGATATACTTTCCTGCGGTTATCTCGATCCGCTACATTGCTCCAACTGGCGCCGACCATACCGCGATGCTGATCACCATTCAACTCCGTAAATAACGGAACGCAGGGTTGTCCATTCCCTTTCGCTACCCCAGCAACAATATTGACAAGCGTCTGCAGGCGCGCGGCCAGCGTCTGAACACCGTCGAGTAGATGATAGTGCGCCCGCATCGCCGCATCCTCGCCACCATCGAGTCCGCTCGCCTTCCTCAGCAGAAAGGGAATATTTTCCACCAGGCTGTATGGCGGATGCGTGAGTATCAAATTATCGGCCGGCGCCAGCCCCTTTTCCATCAGCATGGCTTGCGCCAGCAGCGACAGCAGACAGCCCTGGCTGTGCGCAACGATGCTGACGGTATCCTGGGCGTCGTAATCGCGGATCATGGAAATCAGTGCTGCCAGGCGCTGGGCCGCCAGCACCATATACATGCGGCCAGGCGCCGTCTTCAGCGGACGCAAGGCATCACCCATGGGATCGCCAGGTGCATAAATACCCCTGCGCCACATGTCGGGCAAACTGCTGGTGGCGTTGCCGAACGGCCCGCCTTCCTTGGACAGATCCTTGTCTAGCCGGTTGCCGTAACGGTCGACGAACTGACCATGGATGGTAGTCGTCTTACCTTCAACTTCGCGGTAGCCCCAGTAAAACGGAATCACGGGGCTGTTGGTATCCTTGGCGATCGTGCGCTTGAAAAAGACGGCGTCGGGATCATCTTCCAGCTTGTCCTTATCCGCCGCCACGGGCATGCGGTAAGAAGCTGGCGTAAAGCCGCGCCCCAGCCTTTGCTTCAATCCCTCGCACAGTCCATCTTCCAGCGCCTTGTAGCTGACGCCCACATCGTTGACGCCGTGAATAACGATGATATTGCCCGGCAGGTTGCGGCGTATTTTCACCTTCTTGCAGACGGTGCGTTCGCAATGCAGGAGCGTCACGTCTTCGCCCACCACGTACGGCAATTTCGGATAGCTGCCCATCGCACTCTCCTGGCGTCATCAATCCTTGTTGTTGAACACTTCGATGGCGGCCAGGTGCATGGCCGCGCGCTCCAGTACCTCCGTCTTGCCGTCCCCGTCGCTGCGGCCATCGGCCGACGAGCCATCCTCCAGCTTCACGGCAAACTGGGCTTGCGGCGCCAGCTGGGGAGCTGGCGGCACGCCATCGGCGGGACTGTCGTCGCCCTCATATTGAAAAATGAATTGCTGGTCGGCCTTGCCCTCGGCAAAGCTTGGCAATTGCACTGCCATGCTCTGCGGGTCATTGAAGACGAAATTGGGCGCATTGAAGTTCAGCGGCGACTTGCTGCCAAAGGTGATGCCGTCGCCGATGCGGATGAACGCGCCATGCTTGGAAATCAGCACGATTTCATCGGCCATGCCCGTCAGCTTTCCCTCGCTGGCGGTGAGCTTCAAATTTTTCGCCGCGTTAAGGTCCATGTCGTCATGCTGGCTTTGCAGCAAGAACTTGCCATGGTGGGCGATGGCGCGGATGCCATCCGCATGGGCAAACAGCGAGATGCCCTTGCCTGCGTTCACGCTGTAGCGCTGGCCCGCCACCGCTTGCAGATGCTGCTGCGCCACCGTATCGATATTGCTGACGGCATAGCTGACGATGGCCTTCGAACTGGCAAAGCTGATGCCGGCGGGCGCCGTGACGGCAATCGCCGCCGCACCGCCCAGCTCGGCACGGGGCTGCGTATTGCTGCCACCTTCCCAGCTTTTCAAGCTGTGCTGCAACTCCTGCTGCGCTTCATCCGCATTCTCCAGTGCCTGATGCGTGGCAGCATAGCTGCCCAGCGAGCGAAACAATTCCAGGCAATTTTCCATCAGCCCCAGATATTCGCTGCGCGCCATGTGCCCGCCGTCGCCATTCAGGCGCTTCCAGGCGGAGAGCAGCATGCCCTTGCCCGCCCGCATCGCCAGTTGCTCATCGGTACGCAGCTCGGCGCCCTCGCCGCGCGCCTCGCCCTGGCCATTGCGCCGGTCCTGCGTCAGCCAGCCCAGGTTGAGCTGGGTGGAACCATGGTCGCTGGCAAGCTGGGCATTGATTTGCCCCTGCACATCGTCAAAGCGCAGCTGGTTGCCACGCGTGCCCTTGATCTCGCGGCTCTTGATACCGGACAAATAGCGGTTGCCCGGCAAGTCGCCCGCCTTGCTCAAAGCAATCGGCAACGCACTGTGGTTGTACAGCTGCCCCACGATGATGGGCCGGTCCGGGTCGCCGCCCAGGAAAGCCAGCAAGACTTCGCTGCCCACGCGGGGCAAGCCCAGATAGCCGCATTGCTGCATGCTGCCAGGTCCGTTGCCCGCCCAGCTGGACGCGACTCTTACCCAGGCTGAATCGGCATCCGTGTCGGAGGCGCCCGTGCCGCCGGCGTGCTCATGGTCCAGCTTGCGCGTGGCGGGAAAGCGCACCTTGACCCGGCCCATGGCGTCGCAATGAACTTCTTCATTCGCCGGCCCCACCACCACGGCGCTCTGCATGGCGACATGCGGCAAATCGCTACGCGTATCATAGGCAGGGACGATGGCCACGCCGCGCCGCACGGCGCTCAGCTCGATATGCATGCGCAAGGGGCCATCGTCCACCGCCGTCGCCAGCTCGCGCTGCAGCAACGCCGTGCCATCGGCCAGCCAGCGGTTGCGCGCAAACAGACGCGCGACCCTGGCAGCCAGTTCCCTGGGTAAATTATTCTGCGCCGCCACCTGCAGCGCCGTCACGACAAAATCGCGCTCGGCCGGCGGAAGTGCGTCGACGTCGGGATGCTCGGCCAGGCTAAAGTATTCGCCCGGACACAGGTCGCGCACGCTGCCCTCGGCATGAAAGCAATGGATCTCGTAGTCATGCTGCTGCATGGCCAGCATGCCCAGTTGGCACAAGGCATCATGATCGCTCCCCGCTCGCGGCGGCAGCACGCGGTAATCATCGAGACTGGCGGCAATGGCGTTGCCATGCATGCCTTGCCGGCCCTGCCCCATGGCGTCGGCAGTCATGAACGGCCGCGCGCGTGGATGTTCCTCGTTCCAGCTATGCAGCGTTACTTTTCCCGCTTGCAACTTGCGGACTTCGTTCCACGACGTCAGCGTATCGCGCTGTTCCGTCGCGCGGTCCGCGTGATAGCGCACGGTATCGGCCATGTTTTTCCGCAAGCCATCGGCATGGTTGAACAGCACCAGGGTATGTGCCGGCTCGGCATGCGCATCCGCATTGCCTTGCGCGCGAAAAAACCAGGCGACGCCGCTGCGCTTGAGCAGGCGCCGCACGAAGGCCGCATCGGACTCATTGTGCTGCATGACAAATTCGCGTTGCGGATACGTCTGTGCTTCGAAGAAGTCGGCAAACGCATACTGGAAGGCATGCGCCAGCACGGTATTGCTGCGTATCCATTCGTCGAGCAAGGTCTTGACGATGTCGATATCCGTCAAACGCCGGAAGACGCGCGTATTGCAGCGCTTTTCCATGATGGCGAAGGCGTCCGTCAGTACCAGCTGGTAGCTGGCCAGCGCACCATCGCAGTCCCCCGCACTGGCTTGCGTGACGAGGCCGCAGATGCTGCGCAGCTGCCCCTGGTCGGTGACGATATCGATAGCGGCAGGCAAGGCAATCAAACTACTGAGCGGCAAGTCCACATGCGTCGAGACGCACAGCACGCGGTACTCGATGCCGCCACAGATGGCCTCGCTTCCGGCGACGCGCTGCGGTATCAGCGCACCGGCCGGTACCTTGGGCGAGACACCCAGGCGCAGGCGCAAGGGACGTTCGCCACCCGATATCGACTCATCACCGTCCATGGCGCTCTCCTCATTCGCACTTGCATCTAGTCAAGCTGGAGAACCGACAATGCCATGGGATAGCAAGGAAATACTTGATATTTAGTAAGAATCTGTCTTGCTGCTCAATACATCCATCAACAATTGCCGCTTCGCCAGCAAGGCGGGATCAAACGCCGTCCACTGCTGCAGCCGCAACGCATACGCGGGGGTCAGCATCCAGCCGAACACTTCTGCCTTGTCTTCCTCGGGGCCGTAGGCCGCGTACAGGCTCACCAGCCCGGGCTGCGGGTGGCCCAGGTTCTGGAAACCCTTGCCATAGGCCGTGGCGCCGCCCTGGCCATAGGCTGTGCCGGGCGGGTTCAGGGCCAGCCAGGCGGGGTCGCGGTAATAGAAATCGTCGAACAGCCGGTATTCGATGAAGTGGTAATACTCGTGGTGCACGCGCAGCTCCATGCCGGACGGACACATCGCGGCCAGCAGGTTGTCGGCGTAGACGACGCTGTCGATTTCCGGCGCCGGCATGGCCAGGCGGCGCTGGCCTTCCACGCTCAAGTCCTTCACCAGCACGACGTGGCGCAAGCCCGTGCGCGCGAAGACGCCGGCCGGGTAGCGTTCCATGGCCGGCAAGACGATGCTGAGCAACAATTGCAGCCCGGCGCGGTCCTGCGCCGAGTCCGTAAAGGCGTGCGCCTCGCTGCCGGGCATGGCCAGGGTCCAGGCGGGTGAAAGTTGCATTGCCGCCAGGCGCGCCGTGGCGATGGCCTGCAGTTGCGCCACGCTGGCGTCCTGTGACGCGACGGGTGCATAACGCACGTCCCAGTCGCACTCGCTGCGCATGCTGTCTTGCTGGGCGGCACGCTCGAACGCTTGCAGGTCGGCGACCGACGGCGCGGACGGAACGACATCGGCGCAAGCGGACAGCAATACGGCGGCAAGACAGTACAAGAGGCGGCAAGCAGGCATGGGATCTTTCACAGGCATAAAAAATGGGGCGCAATTGCTGCGCCCCATTGTACAAGCTGTAAATTGCCTTACTGCATCAGCGCTGGTAATTCTTGAAGAAATTCCAGCTGATCACGGTGGCGTCCGGGCCCAGCTCATCGCTGAATGGCCAGCCCGGTGGGCCGCCGCTCCACGCGTGGTTCATGCCCTCGACCGTGTACTTTTGCGCGATGACGGCGCCGTTGTGCAGATACGTATCGATGGAATAGCTGCGGCCGTACGGCACCGTCTGGCGCACGATGCTGTCCGCACGGTAGCGCACGCTGTCATTGTCGAGGCCATCGTCGCCATAATCACTGGTCTGCAGGAATTGTTCGATGGTTTGTTCGCCGTTGACGGGGTTGACGACGATGTCGGAAGTACCGTGGAACACCATCGTCGGCATCAGCCGGCGCGGCGAACCGGAGCAGCGCCAGGCATCCTTGCCCCGTACTTTCGGGTCGAAGGAACTGCCGTTGAACAGCGAATCGGCGGCCGTAATCATACCGGTGGCGCCCTTGTACATGCCGCCCGAATGCACCATCACGGCGGCGAACACATCGGAGTAACAGGCGGCCATGATGGAGGCCATGGCGCCGCCGGCCGAGATGCCCGTCACGTACACGCGGCTGTCCTGCACCGCATATTTGCTCTTGATCTTGTTCAAGATGCCCATCAGCACGGCCGGCTCGCCCGTGCCCCGCTCCTGGTTCAGCGGCAACATGAAATTCCAGCAGCGCATGGGGTTGGCCGTGACGTTCTGGCGCGGATAGACGACGATGAAATTTTCGCTGTCGGCCAGTTGGTTGTAACGGCTGACGGCGGCCATGCTGTTCGGCTCGGAACCGCAGCCGTGCAGCATCAGCACGACGGGCAGCGGCGTGTTCGGATTGTAATTGCTCGGCAGCCAGACCTGGTATTCACGCGAGCCCCACAGGCTCGCGTACAGGCCGAAGTCCCACTGCCCGGCGGCAGCCGGCAGCGCGGCCAGCAAGCCGCAGGCGGCGATGCATGCAGATAAGAATTGACGCAGTTGTTGATGCAGATGTGCCATGCCAGTCTCCTGATTATTATTAAGGACGAAAACAGCGACAACGAACCGGTTTGATACACATCAAACCGGCGCTTCTACCACCCCTTAAAATTTGTAGCCAGCCTTGGCGATGATCTGGCGCGGCGGACCATAGAAACCGTCGAGGATGAACACGGCCGGAATATTGTAGCCATCCGTGCGGTAGCGCTTGTTGCCCAGGTTGCTGCCATGCAAGCTGAACGTCCAGTTCTTCGGCGCTTCCCACACGACGCCGGCCGTCCAGATGCTGTAGCCGCCTTGCGCCAGGGTTTCGCTCAAGTCCGTCGTCGGGTAGACCTTGCTGCGGTAGCCATAGCCGAGCATGCTGCGCAAGGCGCCGCCGAACACGTCGCGGTCCGTGCGCGTCACATTCAAGCCCACTTGCCGGGCTGGCGTGTTGCTGAACTTTTGCGTATCCGCAATGTTCTTGCCGCCGCTCATGAACTCGTCATAGTTGGCATCGAGCAAGGCCAGAAAACCGTTGACTTCCCACTGGCGGTTGGGCCGCCACGAAAACTCGAACTCGGCGCCTTTCACCGTCGCCTTGCCCGCATTCGTGAAGTCGCCATAGAAGCCCGGCACGCCGCCCGGCTGCACGTAACTGGTGAAGACGGACAATTGAATATCCTTGTAGCGGTTGGTAAACAGGGCCACGTTGGCGTCGAAGGTATCGTCCGGCGCCGCGTATTTCATGCCCACTTCCAGCGCGTCGAGTTTTTCATCCTTGTAGGGGCGCGCGGAATCGGGCACCACCAGGTTGTTGGCGCGCACGTTGTAGCCGCCCGACTTGAAGCCGCGCGACAGGTTGCTGTAGAAATTCGTCGTCTTCGACGCTTCATAGCGCACGGAAATTTTCGGCGAGGTATTGCTCACCGACAAGGACTTGTCGAAGTCGGCCGCCGTCTGGATGGGCCGCGTGAAGCCCACGTCGGCAAAAGAGCGGTTGAGCACGATGGCGCGCTTTTCCTCGCGCGTGTGGCGCAAGCCCGCATTGATGCTCCACACCTTGCCCAGCGGCCAGGTCCAGTCCGTGTACAGCGCCGTGCTGTCCGTTTCCACCGTGCTGACGGCGGCCGTGAACTGGCGCCCCAGGAAGTTATTGTAGATGCCGCCGCCGGCCGTGCCTTCGAAACGGTACAGGCCGATCACGCCGGCGCCATAGTCGCCGCTGTACGAGGCCTGCAATTCCAGGCTTTTCTGCTCGTCGCGCGAGTCGCCGAACACGTCGGCAATCGGTTGCGGCAAGCCGTCGAAGTCGATGGTTTGCTCGGAGGTGCTGCGCCGCTTGGCGCCGATCACTTTCACCGACCAGTCGTTCGACAAGGTGTAGTTGGCCACCAGCGAGCCGCCACGGTTGTGCGTGAAGTTGTTGCCAGGCATGCCGCTCTGGATGTCATACGCATCCTTGCTGGCCGGCCGCTTGAGCGGGTCGAAAGCGCTCACGCCCATGCGCTGGAAGCCGCGCACGCCCGACTTGTCGTCCGTGGCGTCCAGGCTCAGCACGACGGTCAAAGGGATATCTTGCGGAAAGTAGCCGACGGACAGGCGCGCGGCCGTGCTGTCCTGGTCGCTGACCTGTTCGCCATTGAAGGTGTTGCGGCCGAAACCGTCGCGGTCCAGCTTGGCGGCGGCCAGGCGCGCGCGCCAGGTGCCGCTCTCGTTGGCCACATTGAAGGCAGCCTTGAAGTTGCGCTGGTTGTAATTACCGATGCCCACTTCCGCCGAGGCACCGTTTTCCTTCGCCAGGGGGCGCGAAATGTACTTGATGGCGCCGCCGATGGTGTTCTTGCCGTACAAGGTGCCTTGCGGGCCGCGCAGCACTTCGATGCGCTGCACGTCGAACACGTCGAGCAGCGCGCCTTGGGGACGCGCCATGTAGACGTCGTCAAAATAAATGCCCACGCCCGGGTCCACGCCCCAGACGGGGTCGGCCTGGCCCACGCCGCGGATAAACGCCGTCAGGGTGGTGTTGGTGCCGCGCGAGGCGTACACGGTCAGGTTCGGCACGCGCTCCTGCAAGTCGGCCAGGTTCTGGATATTCGCCCGTTCCAGGGCCTTGGCGGAAAACGCCGTGACGGCCAGTGGCACGTCCTGCAGCCGTTCTTCGCGGCGGCGGGCGGAAACGGTGACGGTTTCCATGCGTTCTTTTGCGTCGCTGGCTTCGCTGGCGCTTTGGGCGCTGGCGGCGGCTTCCTGCGCCAGGGCCAGGGTGGAAAAGCTGAAGGCGCCGGCAACGGCGAGGGCGGCGGGCATCAATTTCAAAGCAAGTTTCATAGCGTCTCCAATGTCAGGCTTGCTTACCACCAGGGAAGACGGCCGGATTCCAGAATCGCAAGACGTAGCGGTACCCGCGCGCGCAATGCGAGCACCTGCCCTGCGATGACTGTTTCCCGGCCTCTGCCCGTGCGGCGAGTGGCCTGTTTATTTTGAATGTGTGGCGAGGAAGGACTGCAACAAGGTATTCACACGCTGCGCCTGGTCCAGGGGCGTGGCATGGCGCGAGTTCGCGATAATCTCGATCTCGCACTTCTGAAACTGTGCGGCAAAGGCCCGCTTGCTGGCGACGGGCGTGTAATCCTGGTCCGCCGCCATGATGAAGACGGGCATGGCCAGGGCCTGGAAGTGAATATCGATATCCCAGTGGAAAATGGCATCGAGCGCGGCCAGGTAGGCGCGCTTGTCCATGCCCGCCATCTGCGTGGCGAAGCGCTCGACGAGGGACTGCTGGGCCGGCTCGGGGAACAGTTTCTTGCCGATGATCTTGCCCATGGCTTTCAGGCCGAAGGTGGCGATCACCGTGCGCCGCAGCCAGTAGGCAAACAGCAGCGCTGCCGGCTTGCTGCCCTGGAACGGTTGCGAGTTGATCAGGCACAAACTGGCCACCCGGCCTGGGGCGCGGTTGGCCATTTCCAGGCCCACCATGCCGCCCAGGGAAAAGCCGACGATGTGCGCGCGCGGCACGTCGAGCTGGTCCATCAAATTGAAAAGGTCGTTGGCGAAGTCGCCGATCTGCCAGTCGCCGTTGGGCGCGGGACTGGCGCCATGGCCGCGCAGGTCGGGCACGATCAAACGGTAGCTTGCGCCGAGGGCGTCGATCTGCGGGCGCCAGTCTGCGGCGCAGGATCCGAGGCCGTGCAGCAGGAAAATAGGCTCTGACTGCGCAGGCTCGCCCTGCTCCCTGCCCAGGTCGAGGTAATGCAATGGAACATCGGATGTCGTGTGACGCCGCATTCTGTCTCCTTGCTGTTGAACATGCTTTGTGTTCAGGTGCAGGAATATGTTTTCCTGCTGTTGGGAAACATAATACGGAATCAGAATTCCGATTTCAAGTTAAATCGCTAAATATCTGAAGTCAGGTAATTTAAAGCAACACGCACCAGTTCATCTTCCAGCGCGGCCGCCGACAAAAAGGACAGCGAGCCCGACAAAACGTGCTGGTTCAGGATGCCCAGCAGCACGGGCGGCACTACCATCATGGCCTGCGTGGGGTTCGGGTGGCGGATGCTGGAGGACTTGCTGGCCAGCACGGCGACCGTGCGCTGCGAAATCAGATGGTTAATCTGGTGCACCTTGTCGCGGAATTGCGCATCCTGCGAACAGCGCGTGATCAGGGCGCGCAGCACGCCGCGCCGGCCCGTGTTGACGGCCACGAACATGGCCACCATGGCGCGGATGAATGCTTCCAGGCTGCGCCCTTCCCACTGGCGCAGTTCCGTCAGGGTTTCGACCTTTTCCACCATATCGGAAAAAAAGCGCTGCAGCAGCAAGCGGCTCAGGGTGTCCTTGTCGCCCAATAAACGGTAAAACGTGCCCACCGAGGTTTCCGCCAGTTTGGCCAGGTCGGCCACGCCGATTTCATCGAAACGGTTTTCCGCCAGCAACTGTTCCCCCACCAGCAGCAAGCGCTCGAAGGCCAGCTTGCTGCGCGCCTGGGTGGGCTCGGGTGGAACGATCAACTGCGGGAAGGGCATCGGGAAGGAAGGCATGCGGCGTCGGCGTCTCTCGATAGTGGAACCACGGTTCCGTTATGGAAGCACGTATTGTAACGCGGGAGACGGCCGATGGGGAGCGCCGCGTGGCACCCTGGCGTGTGCTACCTGCCCTGCCACTCCATGTAGACGTCGGCGCGCTGGTAATGGGCGTCGCCGGCGGGCCGAGCCACGTGCGTAAAACCGCTGCTTTCGTACAGGCGGATGGCGGGCGCCAGTTTGCTGTTCGATTCCAGGAACAGCAGTTGCGCGCCGCTGGCCTCGAAGGCGTCGAAGGCCCGCTCGATCAGCCGGCGCGCAATGCCCAGTCCCTGGCATTCCGGCGTGACGGCCATCTTCGACAGCTCGATGCTGGTGTCGCCGGTGCGGATCAGCGCGCACGTGCCGACGATCTTGCCATCGAGGCGGGCGAGGAAAATCTGCCCGCCAGCGTCGAGGATCGAACGTTGCGGGTCGGACAGCACCTTGTCGTCCAGCGCCTCGACATAAAAGTATCGTTCCAGCCAGGCGATATTCAGGCGCTTGAAGTCGGCCGCATACTGGGCGTCGTACGCGATAATCTCCACTGCGGCCCGTTCGCGCTGGCGCCGGCAGGCAGCGATCGTTTCGCCGAAGCCTTGCGCCTGCAGCCGCGCTTCAGCCCGGTCCAGACTGGCCATCAGCTGCGGCGTGCCCTGCTCGAACACGGCGTCGACGGCCGCGCGCACGTCGTCCCACAGGGGCGCCATGTTGCGCAGCAAGGCTTGCCCGGCGTCGGACAGCGCCAGCAAGCGGCGCCGCTCATCCCTGGCGTCCGGCAGCTCCGCCACCACGCCGGCATCGAGCAGCTTGCGCCCCAGTTGCACCACCACCGGATGCGTCTGCCCAATCTGCGCGGCCAGGGCCGTGATCGCCGTGGGGCCGTTGTCGCGCAGCAGCAATAACAAGGGGAAACAGCGCGACGTCAGCTCGACGCCGGCGGCCAGATAGCTGGTATCGACACCCGCATACAGTTGATCGGAAAGACGGCGCAGGCGGCTGGCCAGCATCAGGGAGCCGTAGGTTTGCAGGGTGGAAGACATGTTGGGCAGATATATGTAAGTAGTTACGTATACCCTAACGCAAACCATCATCCTGGGTCAAGAGGCTGAGGATGCTGCGTGAGTGCAAGATGCTGATCTGCAGAAGATTGAAAGGACAGCGCTCGAAACATAGGGATATGTTCAAGCAGATGCACGAAATGATAAAACTGAATCGCGGTTAAACAAAAGCAAAGCCGACCATTCAGGACGTACTGATACGTTCATTCAGATTTATTCTGAAATAATTCCCACTGTTGATAAATTGCTGCAACAGACGGCTTACTATCCTCAGCATGCGGCACAAAAGGAGTCTTTCCTTGCAACACTCGATAAGTTTCATCTGCAATACTTTCGTTTACAACGATGCTATTGTCGTGCGGATGAATCGCAATCAATCCCAAATCCCATAGCGAATGGATGTCTGCACGAAGAAGGATGCCATTTTTCTTGAGATTTGTAGCTGGACCGAGATAGGGTGTGATGTGGGCCGCTTCAAGTATTGATAAAACACCACATCCTGTGATCGCACATTTGGCACCATACACTTCTATGAGTTCTTTCCGAAATTTCGGCTGCCCACGCCGCACAACGATCTCACGAAGCACCTTGTTACGAGCATCATTCTGATCCTTAGGGCAAAATTCCGTCTGTATAGTAGTTGTCACCTCTAATGCAGAAATCTGCTTCGAAAAGTGGCCATTTGCAACTATGGTCCCCGCCAAGGTTTCGCCAAGAAAATCCGCATACTTCCGCAACGCCGCGGCGTACATACCATGGCCACGTAAATTTCGATCTTCGAACTCCGGCGTGATTACGATTTTCTCAGAAATAGATGCAAAAATATCCGTATCGGCAATTTCATACAAAGAGTCCGCCTCAACGATTCTGTGCATTCGCGCCCAGGTTGTCAAAGGGCCAGCAATCGCACTCCTGTATTTTTCTGCGGTTGATGTCGAAAGACCTTCGGAAATCATCCACTCTTCAAATTCCATATATTCATCCACAAGTAAGTTTCATTGAGACAATAACACTTACTTGGTTGAACGACATTATTGCAATCAGAATATTCTATCGAAGATTGATAATGCAGCATATTGAGGCAGCCAATTCAGCCACACGAAGACTTTCACTTATTCCTCGTCATCGGCCAGCGCCGCCTGCAGCCTGGCCCGGAACACGGTCTCGACCACCTCCCCCAGTCCCGGCCACACCTGCGTCAGCCAGCGCCTGCCCTCCTCGCTCACCTCCACATACGGCGCGTCGCGCGTGGCGCAGGCCAGGCCAATCGCGATGATTTGCTCCGCATCCTCCAGGCCGCCCGCTATCATGGCGTCGATGGGCAAGGCGATCAGCCCGGCGGTCAGATGCGGACGCAGCAGGCAGGCGGGCGCGATGATGGCGAACGACGCTTCCACATAACTCCAGCAGTTGGTGGGCCAGTGGGCATTTTTCACGTTGTCCAGGAAGACAGCGTCACTGATCGTTTCAGGATGGGCTTGCGCCCGCGCATAAAAGGCGGCGAGGGCGACGAGTTGTGGCGGGGAAGTCCAGGTGGGCATCAACTTGATCCAGGCAAGGCCGCGCCAGGCTGGCGGCAAAGGCGGACTGTAGCATGCTCAATTGTCACGCTGAAACACCAATGAGCCGGGCATAATCATGTCCGCCGCCACTCTCGCCAGCCACAGCCATGCCGACAGCCTTTGACCTCTGGAAAACCGAATTATTAATTGTGGGCAATATCGTCCAGGATGACGACACGTCCACGCCGCCTCATGAAGCCCAGCGGCGCTTCCAGCGCTACTGCGCCATGCTCGACGCGCTGACGGGTGATGAGGGCGCGCACTACGCGCTGGCCATTTTTCAGTCCGTGCAAGCCGAACACGACTACGGCGCCTACCAGACGGCCAACCGCGCCGCCTGGCGTTTCGGCGAGACCGCGTATTGCACCGCCCTGCTGCATGAACTGCCGCGCCTGATCGCTACCTTGCCCGACTGGGCCGGCGACTTTCTCGTCGGCATCGCCAACGGTGCCGGCACGCCCCACGCCTCGGCAATTAGCTGCTTCAACACCTTGCTGGCCACCGTGCCGCCCGCACAGCAGGCGCTGATCGCGGCGTTTATTGCCCAGGAAGAAGACGATGGCTGGTTCGAGCATTGCCCGGGCGTGCTGGGCGCCACTGCCGGCGAGCGCTACGCGGGCGTGATGCCTGGCCAGGACGGTGCCGCCGGCTACCAGCTATTCCTGCTGCCCGGCGAGGCCGATGCCCTGCCCTGGCAAGCCGCGCTGGACTGGGCCGCGGCGCGCGGCGCCTGTTTGCCGACGCGCAGTGAGCTGGCCTTGCTGCACGCCAACTTGCGCCACGCTTTCCCGGATGCCTGGTACTGGTCGTCGGAAGCGGACACCATCCTGCCCCGCATGGCCTGGAGCCACGATTTCGACAACGGCACGCAGTACAACTATCGCAAGACCTACGCCGGCCGCGCCTGCGCCGTGCGCCGCGCCGAACTGCCGCCAGCGGCCGCCGCGCCTGTCCCCTTGCAGCAGGGCGAACGCTACGCCGGCCTGATCCTCGGCCGGGATGGCTCGCCCGATTACCATCTGGTCCTGCTGCCGGACGAGTGCGAGCTGGAGAACCATTGCTGGCAAGCCGCATCCAACTGGGCCGCCGGCCTCGGCCACAGCTTGCCGGATCGGCGCGAGCAGACCTTGCTGTATGCGACCTTGATAGACGCGTTCCGGCCCAACTGGCACTGGTCGAGCGAACCGGGCGACAGCGAGGACGAAGTCTGGTGCAAGGATTTCGACACGGGCGTTGCCTACCAGAATGCGCGCGCGTTTGACGGCTATGCGCGCTGCGTGCGCCGGGTGCTTGCTTAGTGCTTGTATAGTGCGCGTTTGCTCAAGCGAACGCTGCCCATCATCAAGGAATCCCATGCTGCTATCACTCGACGATCCCCTCTGGCCCACCCTGGAAGGCGGCTACCGCATGCCTTACGACGTGGCCGGGGCGCTCAAGGCCATGCAGGCGGGCGAAGACGTCTGGCATGAGCTGTGGGAAGAGCTGCACCACCAGGGCGACGTGGGCGTCGCCTCGTATGCGGCCGTGCCCCAGCTCGTCCACCTGCTGGGCGGCGCCGAGTCCCGCGAGGAAGATTTTTATGCGCTCATCGCCCTGATCGAACTGGAACGCCACCGCCAGCACAATCCGCCTCTGCCGGACTGGCTGGCCGACAGCTACCGCGATGCCTGGGCGCAACTGCCCGCCATCGCCGCGCGCGACCTGCAGGGCCAGCTCGACCCCGTCATGCTGGAATCCGTGTTCGCCGTGCTGGCCCTGGCCAATGGCCAGCTGCGGCTGGGCGCCCTGCTGCTGCACATGGACTCGTCCGAAGCGGATGAGTGGCTGGAAGAGCGTCTCGGCTGGTCCGAAGTCTACGGCGCAGACGTCTAGCGGCTAGAAACGCTCGTCGCGCAACGCCGGCAGTACCAGTTCGCGCACGAACGAGGCATTCGACAGGTTCAGCAGCATGCGCACGACGGCGACGACGTCATGCACGGGGATCAGCTCGCCTTCGCCCCGCGCGGCGGCGTCCGCCAGCGGCACGGACAAGCCATCGTAGGTATTCAGATAACCGAGTTGCAGCGCCGTCACGGCCAGCCCCTGTGCGCGGAAACCTTCACGCAAGGCATCGGCGATGCCGTTCAGGGCGAATTTCGAGGCGCTGAACGTCACTTCCGGGCGGCCGCTCTGGCGCAGCCCGGACGTCGATCCCGTGAGGATCAGCTGCGGCTTGTTGCTGCCCAGCAAGCGCGGCACCAGGCGCTTGAGCAGCAGAATGGTCGCCGTGATGTTGGTATTGACCATGTCGACGATGGTATCGTCCGCATCGCCGAGGAACGCATAGTCGTCGCTGAAGGCCTTCTCTTCCCATATGCCCAGGTTGTAGATCACCGCGTCCAGCGTGGCCGGCGCTTCGCGCGCGATGCGTTCGACGGCCTCGGCGGGTGCGGCCAGGTCCGCCGCGATCCATTGCAGCTGTGTATCCTGGCCGGCAGGCAAGTCGGCGGGTTGCTGGCGCGATACGCCGATGACGGCATGTCCGTCAGCGAGCAAACCGTCCACCAGCGCGCGTCCCAGGCCCCGGCTGGCGCCCACGATCATGATATGCATACTGTGTCCTTTCCAATGAAGTCAACGCGGATGATAGCGGCGTTGTATTAAGCACAGCTGAGGCGGCTCCCCATACGCGCCGCATTTACTCACGCGGCGGAAATGCGTATGCTAGATCTGGCAATCTCCGATAACACACAAGAACGAGACACATGCCTACTTCCAACACCGCCGCCATCCACGCCGCTAGCCGTCCCCTCACCAAACAAGACTATAAAACCCTGTCGCTGGCCGCCCTCGGCGGCGCGCTGGAATTCTACGATTTCATCATCTTCGTCTTCTTTGCCAACGCCATCGGCCAATTGTTCTTCCCGCCGGAAATGCCGGAATGGCTGCGCCTGCTGCAAACCTTCGGCATCTTTGCCGCCGGCTACGTCGTGCGTCCGCTGGGCGGCATCGTCATGGCCCACTTCGGCGACTTGCTGGGCCGCAAGCGCATGTTCACCCTCTCCATCCTGATGATGGCCGTGCCGACCCTGCTGATCGGCCTGCTGCCGACCTACGCCACCATCGGCCTGGCCGCCCCGCTGCTGCTGCTCTTGATGCGCGTCTTCCAGGGCGCGGCCGTGGGCGGCGAAGTGCCGGGCGCCTGGG
This sequence comes from Janthinobacterium sp. GW460-12-1-14-LB5, assembly GCF_059423585.1. NCBI lineage: Bacteria > Pseudomonadati > Pseudomonadota > Betaproteobacteria > Burkholderiales > Oxalobacteraceae > Janthinobacterium > Janthinobacterium sp. GW460-12-1-14-LB5. Next base: position 21,437 of record NZ_JBWKYD010000009.1, read on the forward strand.
TGTTTGTCTCCGAACACGTGCCGAGCCGTTTCACGGGCTTTGCCTGCGGCGTGCTGACGGCCGGCCTGACTGTCGGTATTTTGTTGGGTTCGCTCGTGGCGACGGGATTGAATACCGTCTACACGCCGGCAGAAATCACCGAGGGCGCCTGGCGCTATCCATTCTTGCTGGGCGGCATCTTCGGCTTTGGCGCCATGTATCTGCGCCGCTGGCTGCATGAAACCCCGGTTTTTGCGGAAATGCAGCAACGCAAGGCGCTGGCCACGGAAATGCCCCTGAAATCCGTGCTGCGCAGCCACCGCGGCGCCGTCGTCGTGTCGATGCTGCTGACCTGGATGCTGTCGGCCGGCATCGTCGTCGTCATTTTGATTTCGCCCGCCCTGCTGCAAAAGATCCACCACATCGCGCCGCGCACCACGCTGGTCGCCAATACCGTGGCGACCCTCTGCCTGGCCTTCGGCTGCATCATCGCCGGCATGCTGGCCGACCGCCTGGGCGGCAAGCGCGTGATCTTCACCGGTTCCGTGCTGCTGGCCATCAGTACCTATATCTTCTACACGACGATTGGCACCCGCCCCGACCTGCTGCTGCCTCTGTACGCGATGACGGGCCTGTTCGTTGGCGTCGTCGGCGCCGTGCCCTACGTGCTGGTGCAGGCGTTCCCGGCCCAGGTGCGCTTCTCGGGACTGTCGTTTTCCTACAACTTGTCGTACGCCATTTTCGGCGGCCTGACGCCCGTGGTCGTGACCCTGATGCTGAAAAACAACGTGCTGGGCCCCGCCTATTATGTGATCGGCGTGTGCGTAATCGGCATGCTGACGGCGCTGTTCATCAAGGATCAGCGGCAGACCGTGGGCCGATAAATCAGCTGGCTACGGCCCAGGCCACCTTCGGGTGGCTTTTTTTTCGCCCAGAATGTCGCGCTGCACCAAAATCTGAAAAGACGTTTCATATTGCGAAATCCTGATGAGCAATGGCTCACACCGCCGCTCTCACTTTTTGAAAATTCATTTCACATCCTGAAAAATTATAATTAAGCCGTTGAAAAACAAAGACTTAATTTAAGTTATATGTCTTATATAAGACTTGAACATCGGCGCGAATCGGCCTACTATTTAGTCATGCAGTTTGCTTCGACAAGACGTTGTGGCGCACTCGGCGATTTTCTCAAACATAGCTTTTCTTTTTAGGAGATTCACATGTCCCAATATCAAGACGACATCAAAGCTGTTGCCGGTTTGAAAGACCAACAAGGCAGCGCATGGAACGCCATCAATCCCGAGTCCGCCGCCCGCATGCGCGCCCAGAACAAGTTCAAGACCGGCCTGGACATCGCCAAGTACACGGCCAAGATCATGCGCAACGACATGGCTGCCTACGATGCGGACCCATCGAAATACACCCAGTCGCTCGGCTGCTGGCACGGTTTCATCGGCCAACAGAAGATGATCTCGATCAAGAAGCACTTCAACAGCACCGACCGCCGCTACCTCTACCTGTCCGGCTGGATGGTCGCCGCCCTGCGCTCCGAGTTCGGCCCGCTGCCAGACCAGTCGATGCATGAAAAAACCGCTGTCTCGGCACTGATCAAGGAGCTGTACACCTTCCTGCGCCAGGCCGATGCCCGCGAACTGGGCGGCCTGTTCCGCCAGCTGGATGCGGCCCAAGGTGCTGAAAAGCAAGCCATCCAGGCCAAGATCGACGGCCACGTGACCCACGTCGTGCCCATCATCGCCGACATCGACGCCGGTTTCGGCAATGCCGAAGCCACCTATCTGCTGGCGAAACAGTTCATCGAAGCGGGCGCCTGCTGCATCCAGATCGAAAACCAGGTATCCGACGAGAAACAATGCGGCCACCAGGACGGTAAAGTGACGGTGCCGCACGAAGACTTCCTGGCCAAGATCCGCGCCATCCGCTACGCCTTCCTGGAACTGGGCGTGGACGACGGCATCATCGTCGCCCGCACAGATTCGCTGGGCGCCGGCCTGACCAAGCAGATCGCCGTCACGAATGAACCAGGCGACCTGGGCGACCAATACAATTCCTTCCTCGACTGCGAAGAAGTGTCGGCCGATGCGCTGGGCAATGGCGACGTCATCATCAAGCGCGAAGGCAAACTGCTGCGTCCAAAACGCCTGCCGAGCAACCTGTTCCAGTTCCGCGCCGGTTCCGGCGAAGAGCGTTGCGTGCTCGATTGCATCACCTCGCTGCAAAACGGCGCCGACCTGCTGTGGATCGAAACGGAAAAACCGCATATCGCGCAAATCGGCGGCATGGTCAGCGAAATCCGCAAGGTCATCCCGAACGCCAAGCTGGTGTACAACAACAGCCCGTCGTTCAACTGGACCCTGAACTTCCGCCAGCAAATCTTCGACGGCATGAAAGCGGCAGGCAAGGACGTGTCCGCCTACGACCGCGCCCAGCTGATGAGCGTGGAATACGACCAGACGGAACTGGCGATCGCCGCCGACGAGAAGATCCGTACCTTCCAGGCCGACTCGGCCCACGAAGCCGGCATCTTCCACCACCTGATCACCCTGCCGACCTACCACACGGCCGCCTTGTCGACCGACAACCTGGCCAAGGAATACTTCGGCGATCAAGGCATGCTGGGCTACGTGGCCGGCGTGCAGCGCAAGGAAATCCGCCAGGGCATCGCCTGCGTGAAACATCAAAACATGTCCGGCTCGGACATCGGCGACGATCACAAGGATTACTTCAGCGGCGAAGCGGCATTGAAGGCGGCTGGTAAAGACAATACGATGAACCAGTTCTGAGATTTTTGGTTTGGCTGTAGAGTGAGAAAGCCCGCTTTGGCGGGCTTTTTTGCGTCTGGCCCGCTGGCGGGCGGCAATTACGTAGGTCGGCTTAGGGGAACGCGTAAGCCGGCATGCACAGCTACAGGCACTGATTGCAGCGGCCTGCGATTCACGCAGCAATACCGCTGATACCAATTCACTTACCGGCAATCGATATCGATCTCGTTCTGCCCGGCCTTGCGGCCTTTCCTGTAAGTGAACTCGCACAGGCTGACGCTGTCGTCCATCCTCCGCGACAGCGTGACTTCGCCATGCTCGCCGTAGCTGCATTGCAGCCACTTGCCGTCTGGGTAGGGGCCTTCCAGGCGGTAGCTGAGCGTCGTTCTCCCTTGCTTCTTACGCTCCCCGCTGGGCACGAGCTGCCCCCTGCGCGCTGGCGCGCCGTCGATCGGCGCCGCGGCACTCAGGTAGAGTGGGCTGCCGATATACGGCGTCCAGCCGGCCGGCACGGCATTCAGGCTGATCATTGTCGCAGGCACGCTGTCCGGGCAAGCATTCACGGCGGGCATCGCAGCCTGCGCGAACAGAGGGAATAGGCAGCAGGCGGCGCCGGTCAACAAACGTTGATGTTGCATGGATGCTCCCCTATTCGATGACGAAAAAGCGTCGGCATTGTTGCTGGGGTCGATATGCAAGCCATTCTTGTACTGGCCTTTGGAACGCAAGGTGCGCGAAGTCACAATGCTCGGGCGCTTGCCCGTCCACTGGTCCATGACAATGATCCCATCCAGCGCCTGCCCCATATACAGGGCCGCGTGATTGCCTTGTTGATGATTCGCATACTTCCCGTTGATAAACGTGGCAATGGCCGTACCCTTGCGCAGCAAACGATTTCCCAGCACTGCCTCCCCCTGCTTCCAGGCCAACGTGGCCGGCGCGCCCGCGTAGTAGCGGACCAGCGCAACGCATTGATGGTTGCCGACCATGGTGGTTTTTTCCAGGTCGGTGACTTTGGTGTAGGTGTAGGACATGGGACTCTCCGGTGTTGGTGGGAGAGGATTACGATACATGGGGGAAATTGTGAGGGGGTTGAGATGGGATAAGGTTTGCGGGGGAATAATGGTTACGCAAATTTGATTGCGTATCTGTATTCGAATGAATACAACAATTTTGAAGACGGTCAAAAAAACCAAGCATTTCAGCAACTGAAGAAGTCTGCCCCAAAGAAAACCGTCACAAAACCGACAAAATAATAGCGAACCGAAGCAATACAGGAGGTGCATCATGACTGAGCACAACATCACGCTGTCCGACCTCGAAAAGCTGGATCTGGAAGACTTCGACCCAGCGGAATACATCACCAGCGATGAGGCGGCTGCCGCCTACATCACGCAAGCACTGGCAACGAACGATGCCGCCATATTCGCCGCCGCCATTGGCGATATCGCGCGTGCGCGTGGCATGAGCGATATCGCCAAGGCGGCTGGCCTGGGCCGCGAGAGTCTGTACAAGGCACTGCGCCCGAATAGCCAGCCGCGCATGGAGACCATGACCTGCGTACTTGGTGCGCTTGGGGTGCGGCTGGTGGCGGAGGTTGTTGGGACTGGGAAGAGGGATGCGGCTTCGGCCGATAGCGTTGCAAGGGCTACTCTGCCGGACAAACCTATTGCGAAAAAGGCAGTGGCTGGGAAACAGCGTTCGCGAGGCAAGACGGCTTTGGCCTAGCCTTGAACTGCCAAGGCCTTCTGCCTGGCGTCGGGTATACCCTTTGGACACAGCCTGATGCTTTGTGCCAGTAGAGCCTATTAAATCCTTGTCGGCGTAAATTTAATATAGTCAATTGGCGAATTCGAAGGGTGTACTTACCGACCCGGCCCTCTTCGAATCGAACAGCTACTGCCAACTACGCGGGCCGCTTCGCACGCTGAGGGCATGCGTTCGCAGCTCAGGTTTTCGACTGAGCGGGTTTCCATCGCTCCCAATGCCTCAGCCCGTGTTCAAATGGCGGATCTGACCCTGCTCGCGGGCCCTGCTCGCACGTGGTGGTGGAAGGCGTCCAAGGCTGCCAAAGAAACTCCCCAACCTAAAACTCCCGAATCTGAAGGACTAACAGCATGGACGAACAATCGAAACTCGACAGGATTAAACTTCTGAAAGAGAATCAGGAAAGGATGGCAATTCCCGGTGGTCAGTTCATGCAACGTGCGAAGAAAGGCTACGTGGGGGCGATTCCTGCCTTGACAGGTACCTTGTTCTTCAACGACGCCCATACGCCTGCTGTACGGGCTGCAATTTGTGCATGCTTCAAAGAGTACGAAGTCATAGCAGGACAATACCTTACCTGGTTATGGCGTGAGGAACCTAAAGATGGCAAGGATCGCCTGCCATACCGTGACGCGAAACCTATATCTGAACTAATGAAGCAGCTAAGGGAGTCTAGCGCCGTTAGCTTCGGGTACACGAGCGGCCAGCAGAACGTAGACGCAGGTCCATGGGAATTTCAAACTCGCGGCCTAGGTGATTGGCAGGCGAAGATGGGTTCTTGGGGTCTATCTTTCGTACGCTTCAGCATGCCAGTACTGTACTCGGAAGAGCATCCGCTTGCGTTTCAGGCGATGTTCGTCAAGTTCGCTGATTTGCTCAAGGCTGTGCATGGATACGGCGGGCATGGACTAGTACTGTCGCTGGTGAGAAGGTCAGATAACGAACCGACCGAAGCGATCATTTCCGAAAATTTCAAGGGGTACGATGTTGGTAGCCCGTCTCGCGCAGAGAGCGATGTAAAAGTAGACCAGATAAAGACCGTCTCATGGCTTACCGCTGTCAGCAATGATTTGATTGAAAAGATCGGCGGTATGTCAGCGGTTCGGTCCGAGCTACCTATGGATTGGTTTGCCTTGTACCCGTACAGCAGTGGCATCGTCATTCAGGCTGGACCAAGCCCGGAAGCTGCATCTGTTGAGGACGATCCTAAGCCAGCATGCTACGTGCTTCCTAACATGCTGCTTCAGGACGTGAGATGCAAGCAGATGTATGACTTGCACGCCGGTTCTGCGTTTGGCGAACCTCGTATTCGTGGCGATGCTGCTGCCCGCTGGTTAGCTCGGTTTGATGTACCGCCAGAGGAACTTTTAAGCGTCAAGGCCAAACTGTTGGACGAACCTAAGCTGACCAAGGAAACCACGTTGCCTGAACGGCTTTAAAGCGCGGGCAAACGTGCCAGGGTCTGGAGCAGGAAGGATTCGCCATTTGTTAGTAGCGTACTATTTGTACTGCTTCGTCGACTTGCAGAACTGAGAACGCAAGGCCAGCCGCCTCAGCAGCAAATTTTTCTTTGCCCGAAGATTCGTTCAGTACCTAAGCTTGGCCCCAGCGCGCGCGATCCGCCGTGAATCATAAAAAACCCAGAGGTTGATCTGCTTACCCTTCAATTTCAAGCTTAATCCTCTGGTCGTTCAAACTCGCCCCCGCAGGTAAGGCATTTGTCCCATTCTGTACTGATCACGTTACCATTGCAGTCAGCGTCAGTACATTCAGTTCGCTCGACATTCTCGGTTTGGTTACAAATAAAGCAATGCAACTCTTCGCAAGTCGGCGATTTGGTCAAAAGCGTTGCGGAGCGAGACTGAAAACCATCTTCAGCGCAAGTAGAAAAAGTACAGTTCGAACATAGATATGCGCGACGTTTTTTATCAAAGCCAAAATTCTGCAGCACTGACTTTGGTGTCAATAGGTCTTTGATAGCATTAAATTCACGTACAACGCTTACCTCTACGCCCTCTGCAGTCCACAGGTGAGACGCAGACGAATCGGATAGAGCCTCACGCCGAGCATCTACCCATCTGATGGCTGGCATCAGTGAGTTGTAAATTGTTAGTATTTCGTCTACAAGCATCGTAGCGTTCACCTTTAAGTCAGGATTCACGGAGTGCATAATAGAATTGCGCCGTATACGCAGGGCTTCGAAACTTGTCGCGAAATCCTTGTCAAGTGGGGTAGCAGCGCAACCATCGTGCAAGCGCACGATATCTTGAGCGTCAACAGTTCGAAACTGCGAGAACGCAATATTGCCATCGGGACCCGGTTTCGGCCATTCTCGCGGTGCATTTAAGATCAATAGAAGAGGGCTTACATCAGCGATTCGACCCTTTAGCAGGAATTCTGCGCCCTGATGCGCAATCGCTAAAGCTGTGGAAAGTTTTGTATTCGACAACTGCCAATAAGCGTCTTCTTCTTCAACATCGATCCAGTCTTTGGCATCCTGTAACTGTGTGAGCAGAACTGCCACGATGTCCCAGGACTGATCCAATAATGCGCACCCAATTGCATCGAAGTCGCTCTTTGTCGGGATATCCTTGATCATCTACACAGCCTTAGTATGTTGCCAGTCACTTCCCAAATGAACAAGCGTTGGGAAGGAATGGTGAAGCGAAAGAAAAAAGCGTTTTCCCTACTCCAAACTACTACGCCAAAATTGAGTAGTGCAAAACGGAAAAATGATTTAAATTCAATTACTTAGAGATTGCTCAAAATCCTGGCAAGAAGGGGGATTACTATCATAAACGAATCCATTGTGGCGCATAATTATCGGCTATGTTCAGGTTGCCGCATACCCCAAAACATACCCTCAGCGGCACCTAGACCTTCCGTATTTCACTTTATAAAATTCTAGGTCAAGTCATGTTTCGATATATAAATTCTCGGTTTAAGATTAAAACTTTTCACTAATTTCCCCCAAGCTTCTATTGCCAATAAAAACTGAACTGAATTTATATCCGTAATTTTTTCAACATCGCCTTCAAATACGAACCACAATCCTGCAGAAACCAACTTATGTTCAAAATCAACAGATTTCCTCATTATTAACTCAACCGAGTCTTTTGATTGTTCGATATTATAAATAAGATCATGGTTAGCTTCTGATATTTTAACGGAAATTATTTCATTTTCTTTATATAGGTCAGCAATTTCAACCTTATATTTCTGCCTTCCCTCGCTCAATGACCGTATTTGTGTAAGTTGCCGATCCAGCAATTCATAACCATGGTCAGTACATAGTTTTTTATTGAAATAACTTTCTCGATATACCAACTTATCATCAACATCTTCTTTTGCTAAAATCTTCCTTTCCTTATCGGCCTTCCACGCAAGGTAATCTTTTTCGCTCAGATCAACCATTTTAACTAACTCGATGCTCTCAAGCGAGCGCTTAAGATAATCCATGAATATTTGATTGAACTTATACCACTCTCCATTTCGGAGGAAATAGTATGAATTATCATGGAATATAGGAAGATCTAGGACCTCCTTGAGTCCTTTTGTAAAACTTCCAAGTTCATCATTCTGAAACTGGACTCGAATTGAATTAACATCAACAATATCCCTGTTTTCCTCAAGGAATTCACGAATGGCCGAAATGTCCAACGTGTTTCCGATATTTTTCTTATGATATTTATCTTGACCTGGATTCTTGGCTGACAGTCTATATTCATAGTCGTGAAAGCTAAAGCAAATCGCTACTCCGTGAACGGAAAATTCTTCAACATTTACCTTCCCCTGTTCATCCCTTAGACATGCAAGCAGCAAACCATCTAAATCATACCCCAATTCATTTTCCACCTGTTCAAGTTTTGGCAACTGAATTATTTCGTCCTTAACAGAATGAGCATCAATCTGTTCGAAAACAGATGATAGATTCGACGGATGAATGTCCATATCCATTTGTATGGAATCAGCAAAAATTATATTTTTCTTTCCCCATATTTCCTTATCCGACGCTTTGAGTTTTAAATGGTCTACTGACTCCCCTGGCTCATAACTATCTTTTTGAAATTTCTCGTACGAAGAAACATCTTGTCGTTTGGAACCCGCGAAATATCGACTTTTCTTCAAAAGAATAGTATTTTCGTCAGCCATACGAACTGCTAAATTTATGCCGAAATCCGAACTAATGAACTTAGATAAGTAGAAGTGAGCTTTACCTAAACTGATGGCGTATATTCTTTCCTCGTTCTTAGTATCTGAGCAAAGCAGGACGCCAAAATAAAAATAATTTTTAGGTTCATCTAGTCCATCTTTGAAAAAATCACGGTATGTTTGCCACCACCAAATAGGATTCCCCTCCACCTTTTCAGAAAAGTAAAATTTCATTTCGTATTCTTTAGACTGCAATGTCTTCTGTTCGAAAAGGCCGACCATTTCTAACTTTTGTTTTAGATCATTTAATCGTTCATGACGAATCTTATATATGTTGTAGGTATTGTGCATAACGACCCTCTCGATTCGCATGAGTCTAAAAAAAATTAACAGATGTGATCAGGATAGCATCTTGCCAAGTAGAAAAATACATAAAGTGTCACCGCGAAACGATGCTTGCAAGAAAAAATGGCCAATACTTGTCCACCGTCCGCCGCTCAACTGTTCCGAAATTGTGGCAATGCACCATTCAGCGCCTGTCAACACACTAGAGGCACGACTTGGCGTCGGCGATGCTAAGGTCTCTCGCACGAAGCTTTGCTCATAGGAGAACCGAAGCGAGGGAGCGAGGGTCAGGTCCGCCATTCAGACACAGACTGATGAATTGAGCGCCTTAGGCCGCCAGGGTCAGGTCCGCCATTCAGACACAGACTGATGAATTGAGCGCCTTAGGCCGCCAGGGTCAGGTCCGCCATTCGGACACAGACTGATGCATTGTGCTCGCGCACGGGGTCAGATCCGCCATTTAGACACGGATTGGTGCTGTGGTTGCAGTAGAAGCCCTTAGGTCTTTGCCGATAGCATTGCGTGCAGAGGACGTGCGTTCGTTGGTCTAACTGACCGGGCTTCTGCAGTGCTCAATGCATCAGCCCATGTCCAAATGGCGGACCTGACCCCGGCCCAATGACCCCGGCCCATTCAGTCCTCTTGCCAGCCAGGCCCTATCGCTCCATGCCTGATGCTGTGCGGACGAACAGCATGGCGCGATGCGCCTCGCACACTCGCCGATCAGGCGGCATCCACCAGAAAGGGCAAGGCCAGATACTGGTCAAGCAAGCGATCTTTGTCGAGGTCAAACGGAATTACCCACATCGTCAGCTTGCCTGAAAAATGGAATGGCTCCAAGGCCGCCGGGAAGACGTCGCTGCACGGATAAATCAAAATAAGCGTACCCTCCCCGTTCAGATACTTATGCCCATAAGCGAAAAGTTGGTAAAAGTCGGACTGGCTTAATCCATAATTAAGTTTTGATTCTGGGCCATTGCCTGCAAGCCTTTTCCATTTGGCGTCCAGCACGACCGGCGGATGGTTAGCCGATTGGATCAGGATATCGGGTTTGAGCTGGAAAAATTCTTTCTCAAGATGGGTGCATAAATGCTTGCTGCCCACACCAGTGCTGATGCGCCTGTCCGCCGGCATCATGCGGGTCAGGAACGTAGCGACATAGCGCTCAAACAGCTTCTCCATCGGAAACAACATGCTGATCCCATGCCACGCGCCTTGTTGCGTCAGCGGCATTTGCTGACCCAGGACCAATTCACACCAGCACTTGATGTCGTGATAATGCGCCATCGAACGATCGTCAGCCCAATTGCCAAAATCCATGCCAGGGTTGCGGGATGCAGGGATATCGACCAGCGCGCCGGAAAGCTCGCGCGCCAAGCGCCAGTTGCCGGCATCTTGTGCAGCCTTGGCGACGCTATCCAACGCTTTCTTGATGAGCCGGTTCTCTGCACGATCAGGCAGAAAGACATCATGCCGGATACGGAAAAAATGCTGCTTGCCGAGCGGTTGCCGCATCTGTTGCGCAACATCCAGTTGCCCCCGCAAATAGCGCTGCTCTTCCTCGACACGGTTATAGTCATAGCGTATCCCGCGCACTAACAAATGTTCTAGTGACAACAGGAACTGGCGCATGACCCATTCCGTCAGCGGTTGGTCGAACAGTTCGATATCGGCCGGTCCGACGTCGCGCACTGGCAGGTCGTGAACCACCCTGAGCATTTTGCACAACAATTTGCGCGAGCGGGCCGCGTCGTCAGCGCTGTACATATGCTTGGGTAAAATTTCCAGGCGCGTGCCGCAAGGCGTTTCGATGACTCCGACGAAGTTATCGAGACACAACCATTGCTGGTCTTGAATTTGCAACAGGACAACGCCATTTTTACGAAATTGTGCGTTCATGCTGCACAGCCACTTGAAAGCAGTCTGGGTCACCTGCGCTAGATCCAGGCTCGGCATGACCTCAGCCGTTGTCAGCCTGGCATATTCGCGAACGACTACGTCAATCACGCTTTGCTCGCCGGCAATATGCCGATGAAACTTTGCTCCAACACAAATGCGCCCCGGTTCAAACGCCAGCGCTTGTTTTTCAAGGCTTCAGCCCCTTTACCGAACAATACCTCCACACTTTCATCCGCTTGCGTTGGTTCGACAATAAACCGGTGAGCCGGGTCGGGTTTGTTTTGATCATTCAGAACCCAGCTGATACGTTCCCAATCTTCAAAAAAATATTCCTGCAAAAGCGGAATGATCTGATGGTCGAAGATGTACGCCAGATCCACGAGATCCGATTTCTCGTTCAAACCGAGGAAATAGGCATGGCCGATGCAATGCTCACGATCCAGCAGCACTTCGATGCGCTGATTTATGACACGCAACAACTTCCCAATATTCAGCGTACCGATATTTAGATTACTCAAACGGTCGGGATTTGGTGCCATTTCAGTGAATGCGAAACGGCGGCGCAAAGCGATGTCAAGGCCGACCAGCGACCGGTCGGCCGTATTCATCGTACCAATGATGTAGACATTTGATGGAATATTGAAACGCTCTTTCGAATACGGCAAGACAACTGACAGCTCTTCGGCATTGCCGGCACGCTTACCTGGCTCGATCAGCGTAATCAGTTCGCCAAGAATACGGGAAACATTTCCGCGGTTGATTTCATCGATGATAATGACGAAATTACGCCGCTCCTGCGCCGCCGATTGGGCTTGCTGGTAAGTCGGCAAGCCGCACTGCTCTTTCAAGTAATTCAGCATGCCTTCGACGTAAGAAGGGTTGTACATGCCTTTTTTATCATGCCCCTGGTAAAGCTTGCGCACCAATTCAATATTGGCCACGTAGTAGGCATCGTGCACCGTCGACTCTTTCGGGAACACGCGGAAGGTCTTGCTCCCTTCGTATTCGACCTCGAATTTTTTCCCTGTTCGGGTTGATAGAACGGGACGAGCTTCAGGGTCGCCGCAAAGCTCAGCAAGTACCGCTATCGCTTTATCGAACGGGTCTTCCGCCGCTGTCGTTCCAAGCTTGGCGCGCTCGCAAAGTTGTTTGAAAATACCAGACTCGACAGCATATTGCAACTGCCCTTGCTCTGACGTCGCGCGCAGTCCCTCGACAAAATCTTCGTAGCTGAAACTTTGGTGGAAGGTGCAAAAAACGATTTGCCCGCTTTGCAAATATTGCTGAAATGCTGTTTGTAGATTCCGGCGCGACTGCGGATCGCGCTCGTTGTAATTCTGCACACTTTCCGGTGCGACGATCTCCATCGCAGCGGTGACGGTATTGAAGGTTTTCCCGGTGCCAGGCGGACCGTATAAGATTTGATTCAGGGGAATTATCCGCTCATCATAAACTGATGGCGGCAAGCCCGTTCCATCTGGCTCCGTCTTAGTAATTTCAGAAATTCCATATTTTGCAGGGACATTCCCATCACCGCTCATCGCCTCCGGCCACTCCGAAAGATGCAATTTCAGTTTTCTCAACCACGCGTTCAATGCAACATCGCCCGCACTGGTCGACATATCAATCGTGGCAGCGATCCCTGCACCTTCCCGGTAATCGCTATTGAGTGAAAGTCTCGCCTTCGAACCTGCTATTTTTTGCAGATACAGCAATGGCCGGCCTTTTATTTTGCCAGGTTTTTTTACTCCCACCCTGATGTCGATATATTTGCTATCAACACCGCCAGTCGTCCATATGTCGGCATCGACAAAATTACGCCTGATGCAAGTCAATGCTTTCAAAACCCAATTTCGCTCATCATCTATAAGTCGTTTGAGAAAAATTTGTCCATCCTGGTTTAAATCTGCTGGCGACATATCGACCCATGAGTAGTTGACGCACGAATTAACAAAGATGCCATTACGCGCAAATGAATAAGAATACTATTTCCAATACTAACATGGCATGATTTTCAGATGCCTTCACCATGCTATATCTCCAATAAAAAACTTCCCAATCGAAGAATTTTTTTAACTGTTCAGACTGAACGCTTTTTCATAAACAGTTGTAAACCTTTTCAAGCATCAAATTATCAGTGGAGCAGGGTCAGGTCTGGCATTCGGACACGGACTGATGTATGGGGTGCCGTAAAAGCTTGCTCAGTCGAAAACCTGATTAGAACCACGAACGCGCGCCGTGAGTGGAGCAGGGTCATTGGAGTAGGGTCAGATCTGGCATTCGGACACGGACTGATGCATGGGGTGCCGTAAAAGCTTGCTCAGTCGAAACCTAATTAGAACCACGAACGCGCGCCGGAGGCGCGCGGGGGGGGCGGTTTGGCCCGACCCTTCGAATCCCCCGCGCACGCCCCGCAGGGGGCGTGCTTCTCTCCGCCTACAGACGAAAAAAAAAGCTACCCGAGGGTAGCTTTTTCTTTTTCGTCTTTGGCGGAGAGAGGGGGATTCGAACCCCCGATAGAGTATTACCCTATACACGCTTTCCAGGCGTGCGCCTTCAGCCGCTCAGCCATCTCTCCTGAAGGCAATGCGCGCGTCTTGCTTGCTCACATTGTGTACTGCATATCGCTTGTCGCGAAGCCGCAGATTATAGCAAAGATTCTACAGACTGCCAAAGTTATTTACCCTAGAGTAAAGTGTAGCGCTATACGGTAACCCGGTAAGGGCCGGCGGACCTTCAAGGTCCGACCCCGGATGCTGGTTTGGGTTTCGGCTACCCAAGCAACATCAGGACGTTTCCTTCAACTGATCCAGAATCGCCGGGTTTTCCAGGGTCGACACGTCTTGCGTGATCGTCTCGCCCTTGGCCAGCACGCGCAGCAGGCGGCGCATGATTTTGCCGGAGCGGGTTTTTGGCAGGTTGTCGCCGAAACGGATTTCCTTCGGCTTCGCGATCGGGCCGATTTCCTTGCCGACCCAGTTGCGCAGCTCCAGGGCCAGTTTCTTCGCTTCCTCGCCCGTCGGACGCGCTTGCTTGAGCACCACGAAGGCGCAGATCGATTCGCCTGTCGTGTCGTCCGGACGGCCGACTACTGCCGCTTCGGCCACCAGCGGGTTGGCCACCAGGGCCGATTCGATTTCCATCGTCCCCATGCGGTGGCCCGACACGTTCAAGACGTCATCGATGCGGCCCGTGATGGTGAAGTAGCCCGTTTCCTTGTTGCGGATGGCGCCGTCGCCTGCCAGGTACATCTTGCCGCCCAGTTCTTCCGGGAAATAACTGGACTTGAAACGCTCGGGGTTGTTCCAGATCGTGCGGATCATCGATGGCCATGGGCGTTTTACCACCAGGATGCCGCCCTGGCCGTTCGGCACGTCCTGGCCCGCTTCGTCGACGATGGCGGCCATGATGCCCGGCAATGGCAGGGTGCAGGAACCGGGAACCATCGGCGTGGCGCCTGGCAGCGGCGTGATCATGTGGCCGCCCGTTTCCGTTTGCCAGAAGGTATCGACGATCGGGCATTTCTCGCCGCCGATATTCTTGTAGTACCACATCCACGCTTCCGGATTGATCGGCTCGCCGACCGTGCCCAGCAGGCGCAGGCTCGTCAGGTCGTAGTTGCTTGGATGCACTTTCGGGTCCACGTCGGCCGCCTTGATCAGCGAACGGATGGCCGTAGGCGCCGTGTAGAAGATGCTGACGTTGTGTTTCTTGATGGTTTCCCAGAAACGGCCCGCGTTCGGGTAGGTCGGGATGCCTTCGAACACCACTTGCGTGGCGCCCACGGCCATCGGGCCGTACGCGATGTAGCTGTGGCCCGTCACCCAGCCGATGTCGGCCGTGCACCAGAACACGTCGTCCGGCTTGATGTCGAAACTCCACTTCATCGTCAGCGCGGCCCACAGCAGGTAGCCGCCGCTCGAGTGCTGCACGCCCTTCGGCGTGCCGGTGGAACCCGAGGTGTACAGGATAAACAATGGATGCTCGGCATCGACCCATTCCGGCTCGCATTGCGCGCTCTGGCCTTCGACCAGGTCGTGCAGCCACGTGTCGCGACCGGCCACCATCGGCAAGTCGCTGCCCGTGCGTCGATACACGATGACGTTTTTGACGCAATCGCAGCCGCCCAGCGCCAGCGCTTCGTCGACGATGGATTTCAATGGCAGCTTCTTGCCGCCGCGCAATTGCTCGTCGCCCGTGATGACGGCCACGGCACCCGCGTCGATAATGCGTTCCTGCAAGGATTTTGCGGAAAAGCCGCCGAACACGACGGAATGGGTGGCGCCGATGCGCGCGCAGGCTTGCATGGCGGCAACGCCTTCGACGGACATCGACATATAGATGATGACGCGGTCGCCCTTGGCGATGCCCTTGGATTTCAGGCCGTTGGCGAACTTGCAGACTTTTTCGTGCAGTTCTTTATATGTTGCCTTGGTAACGGTGCCGTCATCCGCTTCGAAGATGATGGCCGTCTTGTCGCCCAGGCCATTTTCGATGTTGCGGTCCAGGCAGTTGTACGACACGTTCAGCTGGCCGTCTTCGAACCATTTGTAGAACGGGGCGTTGTCTTCGTTCAGGGTGCGGGTGAACGGCTTTTTCCAGCTCAGGTTCTCGCGCGCCAGCTTGGCCCAGAAGCCTTCGTAGTCGCGTTCGGCGTCGGCCACCATGGCGCGGTAGGCGTCCATGCCGGAAATCGTTGCCTGTGCGGCAAACGCTGCCGACGGTTCAAATACGCGCGACTCTTCCGGTCCCTGCTGCTCAGTGCCCTGCCCTTGGTTCTCTATAGCGGCCATGCTAGTCTCCAGTGTAGTAATTGTTTGCTAACACAATATTCCTGCTGTCTTACGGACGCCTTACAGTCGGCGTTTTCCTCGATCCATTCTAACCATAATCGCCACAGGCGACGGGCGTCAAGGGTGCGCCGCCCAGCATTCTGGATGGAAAAACTGATAACACGCCAACTACTTGATGCCACTTTGCGTTTCATCAAGGCCAAGAATCCAGATCGAGGGCATGCGCAGTGATCAGCAGCAAGTGTAAAATGTCGGGCATACCAAAAATTGGTATTTACCCCCAGGAAACTCCAGATGATCGACCATTCACAAAAACCCAAACATAGCAAACTGCATCCCCTGTCCGCCTTCATCTTCATGTCGCGCTGGCTGCAGCTGCCGCTGTACCTGGGTTTGATCCTTGCCCAATGCGTGTACGTATTTCATTTCTGGGTGGAACTGTCGGACCTGATCGGCGCCGTCTTCGGCAATGATGCGGCCCTGCAGCACGTCTTGACGGCCGTGGCCGTACCGGGCGGCGCCCTGCCGACCAAGCTCAATGAAGCGACCATCATGCTGGTGGTCTTGGGCCTGATCGACGTGGTCATGATCTCGAATCTGTTGATCATGGTCATCATCGGCGGCTACGAAACGTTCGTTTCGCGCATGCACCTCGACGACCATCCGGACCAGCCGGAATGGCTGTCGCATGTGAATGCGTCCGTGCTGAAGACGAAGCTGGCGATGGCCATCATCGGCATCTCGTCCATCCACCTGTTGAAAACCTTCATCAACGCCAACTCGTACAAGATCGAAGTGATCATCGCGCAAACGGTGATCCATATGGTCTTCATCCTGTCGGCGATGGCGATTGCGTACACGGACCGCATCATGACGGTTACCCAGAACCAAGCCAGGGCGCCCCACTAAGGAGCATCCATAAAAAAGTCCATGGCGTTGTTGCCTTGCCTAGTCGTACATTCGTACTGCCTTCGGCAAGGCGCCTAGCCCTGAACATTTTTCTGGCGCTCCTATACTGATTAGCAAACAGCAAACAGCATCAAAGTCTTACCCTTCTTATCCACCGCGAGAACACCATGACTGTCATAAAGCAAGAAGACCTGATCGAATCCGTCGCCGCAGCGTTGCAGTACATTAGCTACTACCACCCTGCTGATTACATCGAGCACCTGGCGCGCGCCTACGCGGCCGAGCAAAGCCCGGCGGCAAAGGATGCGATCGCGCAAATCCTGACCAACTCGCGCATGTGCGCGGAAGGCAAGCGTCCTATCTGCCAGGACACGGGTATCGTCAACGTCTTCCTGAAAATCGGCATGGGCGTGCGCTTCGAAGGTTTCAGCGGCACCGTCACCGACGCCGTCAACGAAGGCGTGCGCCGCGCGTACAACTTCGACGACAACAAGCTGCGCGCCTCCATCGTGGCCGACCCGCATTTCGACCGCAAGAACACCAAGGACAACACGCCAGCCGTCGTGCACATGGAACTGGTCGAAGGCAATACCGTCGACGTGAAGGTCGCGGCCAAGGGCGGCGGTTCGGAAAACAAATCGAAGATGATCATGATGAACCCGTCCGATTCGCTGGTCGACTGGGTCATGAAAACCGTGCCGACCATGGGCGCCGGCTGGTGCCCGCCAGGCATGCTGGGCATCGGCATCGGCGGCACGGCCGAAAAGGCCATGCTGATGGCAAAAGAGGTGTTGATGGAAGACATCGACATGTTTGAGCTGAAACAACGCGGCCCGCAGAATAAACTGGAAGAATTGCGTATCGAGCTGTGCGACAAGATCAACTCGCTGGGCATCGGCGCACAAGGCCTGGGCGGCCTGACGACCGTGCTCGACGTCAAAATCATGATGCACCCGACGCATGCCGCATCGAAGCCGGTCGCCATGATCCCGAACTGCGCCGCCACGCGCCACGGCCACTTCGTGCTCGACGGCTCCGGTCCTGCCTACATGACGCCGCCATCGCTGTCGTCGTGGCCGGAAGTGCACTGGACGCCGGACACGGAAAAATCCAAGCGCGTCGACCTGAATACCCTGACGAAAGAAGAAGTCGCTTCGTGGACGCCGGGCCAGACCTTGCTGTTGAACGGCAAGATGCTGACGGGCCGCGACGCCGCGCACAAGCGCATCCAGGACATGCTGGCCAAGGGCGAGGAATTGCCGGTCGACTTCAAGAACCGCGTGATTTACTACGTCGGCCCGGTCGACCCGGTGCGCGACGAAGCCGTCGGCCCGGCCGGTCCGACGACGGCCACGCGCATGGACAAGTTCACCGACATGATGCTGGAAAAGACGGGCCTGATCGCCATGATCGGCAAGGCCGAACGTGGCCCGGTCGCCATCGAATCGATCCAGAAGCACCAGTCGGCTTACCTGATGGCCGTGGGCGGCGCCGCCTACCTGGTGTCGAAAGCCATCAAGCACGCCAAGGTGCTGGGCTTTGCCGACATGGGCATGGAAGCGATCTACGAATTCGACGTCGTCGACATGCCGGTGACGGTGGCCGTCGACGCGAAGGGTACGTCGGTGCACAACACGGGGCCGAAAGAGTGGCAGGCGAAGATCGAGCAACTCAATAGCGTCAGCAAGATTCCCGTGACGGTCGCTTAAACAAGCTCTACCATAGACGCCGCGCGGCAACATCAGCGCGGCGTTTTTTTATCTACTCCGGTTCCCCATGACTTCTATTGCAAGCAATGCCCACCCAGACGCGCCCATCGGCATTTTCGACTCCGGCGTGGGCGGCCTGTCCGTGCTGCGCCATATCCGCGCGCAGCTGCCGCAGGAAGATTTGATGTACTTTGCCGATTCCGCCTACGCGCCGTATGGCGACAAGACGGAGCAGCAAGTGGTCGACCGTTCGCTGGCGATCACCGCCTTTCTATTGCAGCAAGGCGCGAAAGCACTGGTGGTGGCGTGCAACACGGCCACCATCGCCGCCATCAAGGCGCTGCGCGCGCGCTACCCCGACCTGCCCATCGTCGGCGTCGAACCGGGCCTGAAACCGGCTGCCAGCATCAGCCGCAACGGCAAGATCGCCGTGCTGGCCACGGAACGCGCCTTGCGCGGCGACAAGTTGCTGGCCCTGCGCGAGCAGGTGAGCGCCGCCACGAGCGCCACGTTCATCTTGCAGCCCTGCATCGGCCTGGCCGACCGCATCGAGCAATGCGAGCTGGGCCACGACCCGCTGGACGCCACCAGCGCCATGCTGGAACGCTATATCGCCCCGATGCTGGAACAGGGCGTCGACACCCTTGTGCTCGGCTGCACGCACTACCCGTTCGTGCAGGACGCCATCGAACGCACGGTGCGCGCGCATACGCAGGAAACGATCACCTTGGTGGACACGGGCGAAGCCGTGGCGCGCCAGCTGGCCCGCCTGCTCGATGCGGCCAGCTTGCGCCGCATCAACAACGATGCGCCGCGGCTGCAGGGCTACACGACGGCCAAGGTCGAATCCCTGGCGCAAGCCTTCGCCGGTTTGCTGGACTTGCAGCCGCCCGTCGCACACCTGTCCGTGTGAACGGTGCGAGCAAAAGCGGCCGTTTTCATGCAATCTTTCGATTCTTTAAAAAAGACTGCATTTAGATTTGCCACTTCGCCGAGTTCTTTGTATAATTCGGCACCTGTTCAGCAAAACAGCTAAACAGGTAAGTAAGACAGTGGTGGCTGTAGCTCAGTTGGTAGAGTCCAGGATTGTGATTCCTGTTGTCGTGGGTTCGAGCCCCATCAGCCACCCCACAGAATTAGCGGCAAATCAAAGGGTTACATGCTTCGGCTTGTAACCCTTTTTTCATTTCCGCCAGCCATAAATAAAAACGGCGCCATCGGCCGCTTCACTCCGCCTTGTGCGGTAGCAATCCCAACAAGAACCGGCGCGCACTGGCGGAATCAGGCGAACGCGACGAAGGATGCTGAATGCGGTAGCACGTCCTGTGGCCCAGCGGGAACTGCCACAATTGCGCATTCGGTATGCCATCCTCAACATAATCGCAGCCCAGCGCCTTGCCCTGCGCATCGCGGGCCAGCGGAAAGAAGTCGCGCCGGTGTCCGGCCGTAGCACTGCCGTTGGCAAAGATGATGATCTCGGGCTGGAAGAAATCGATTTGCACGTCCAACAACAGTTTGGAATAGCGTTTGATCACCTCAAAGTGATCGCACCGAACGGGGCTGCCACGCTTCCACGCCATGCACAACAGGTTGGCGTAGATCAAGCCATCGCTGCCGGAGCGCTGTGCAACGGCGCGCGTAAAATTATGGAAGGCGCGGCCCTGGATATCCGAGCGTGACAATTGCTGCGCAAAATAATCTTGATGCACGGCCATGGACCGCTCGACATAGTACTCGAGCGAACTAAAACGCTCGCCTGCCTGCAGCACATTCCATTGCCGCGTTTCGCAGCCCACGATCATGATGCGCTGCCGGGCGCCAAGCAAGTTGGGCGGCATGCTGGGAAGGAAGAGGCCGGAAAGTTTTTCCGCATCGGTCTGCGGCGCATGACGATCCAGCAAGGCCGTATCAAAATCGGCCAGTACGCCCAGATAGCGGCTGGCCAGGTCGGTGCTTGCTGCTTGCTGCGGGGAATGCATGGTCATTGCGTGCCTGTGTCCGGCTGCCCGGGGATGGATCGCAACCATAGCACAAATGCTACCCCGCCAGCACCGACTGCACCGTCGTCGCCAGGTCTTCCAGTCGCACGGGTTTCACGAGGAAGTGGCGGAAGCCCACGGCCAGCGCGTCGTCCATGTACATGGGCAGGCTGTGGCCGGTGACGGCGATCAGCACAGCGTTGGCCGTCTCGGGATTGTGGTGCAGGCGGCGGCCGATTTCGATGCCGCTGATGCCGGGCATTTCGATGTCGAGGTAGACGGCGTCGGGCACGCACTGCTTGACTTGCTCGACGGCCATCTGCCAGTTGCGCACCACCACCGCATGGTGGCCCAGCGCTTCGAGCAGCATGGCCAGCGATTCGCCCACTTCCTGGTTGTCGTCGACCACCAGCAGATTGAGTTTGCGCGCAGCACTTGCCGGCTGGTCGCCCTGGCGGCGTTCCACGGAGGAACTGCCTGGTGTCGTTTCAGTTGTCTGGCTCATTGTACGTTCACGTCTGACGGCTGCAAAAACGGGAGTATACAAGAAGCGCGCGCAATGCCGCCGCACCCGAGCAATGGTGCCAAGCAACAATCCAGACACCCTGCTGTACCGCGCCAGCAACACTTCCCCACCCGCGCGCGGAGAAAGCCAGCCCTACGCAGTTTGCGCAATTGACGGATAAAATGAGAATCATTATCATTATCATCCCCTTGCGCCGGATGCCTACGCCACGATGTTGTCGCGCCGCCTGAGCGAACGCGCAAACATTGTCATTACGGAGATCCATGCATGGCCGCCACTCTTTCCCCACTGCCGTTTTCCCTGCGCCCATGCGCGCTGGCCATCGCCCTCGCCTGCCTGGGCGCCCCGCTTGCCGCGCTGGCACAGGACGCCAATAGTGCCAGTACAGCCGATAACGCCGGCCCCATCCTGGAATCGATCCAGGTCAGCAGCAATCTGCTGGGCACCAGCATGGCCGCCAGCACGAAGAATTTCGCGGGCGCCCGCACGGTGGTGCAAAGGGACGATATCGAGAACTCGGGCGCGGCCAGCCTCAGCGACGTGATGCGCCGCATTCCCGGCGTGCAGATCAGCGACAACTCGGGCAGCGCCGGCAGCGCCATCTCCCTGAATATCGGCGTGCGGGGCCTGGCCGGGCGCTATTCGCCGCGCAGCACGGTGTTACTGGATGGCATCCCGATGTCGGTGGCGCCGTATGGCCAGCCGCAACTGTCGTTCGCGCCCGTCAGCCTGGCCAATGTCGAGACGGTCGACGTGGTGCGCGGCGGCGGCGCCGTGCGCTTCGGCCCGCAAAACGTGGGCGGCATCATCAACTTCAAGACGCGCCGCGTGCCCACCACGCCAGGCGTGACGGGCGACGCCACCGTGCGCTACAACTCGTACAGCGAAGTGGGCCACAACACCCAGGCCAGCGTGTTTGCCGGCACCCAGCTCGACAGCGGCCTGGGCCTGGCGGTGCTGTACTCGGGCATCCGCGGCAGCGACTGGCGCGTGGGCAGCGACGAGAAGGTCAACGACTTCGCCCTGAAGTTCCGCTACGACCTGAGCCCGACGGCCGAGGTGTACGGCAAGCTGTCCTACTACGACGTGACGTCGCGCACGCCGGGCGGCCTGACCGCCGCGCAATACAAGCAGAACCCGTTCCAGAACACGCGCCCCACCGATTACTGGAGCGGCGAGCGCAAGGCTGTCGACATCGGCTACCTGAACGCCCTGTCCGGCACGCAGGAATTCGAGGTGCGCGCCTATTACAACAAGAGCTCGCGCGAAAGCACCTTGATCAACGCCGGCCGCACGGGCCTGGGCCACCAGCCGCGCAACTATGAAACGACGGCCATCGAGCCCCGCTACACGCAGCGCTTTATTACCGGCAAGGTGTCGCAGGACGTCACCGTCGGCTACCGCTATCTGGCCGAGCGGGCCGACGAGGCCATCTACAACGTGGTCATTGCCAGCGGCGTGCGGCAGGCGCCGACGCGCTTCGCCGACAATGCCACCGATGCGCAGGCCGTGTACATCGACGACAAGATCGCCATCGACGCGTGGCGCATCACGCCGGGCGTGCGCTATGAACACATCAAGACGGAACGCTTCAATCACTTGCCGGTCGACCAGAAGATCGAGTTGCTCAACAACAAGGCCCTGCCCTCGCTGAACGTGGCCTACTTGCTCAACAACAACGTGACCCTGTTCGGCAACTACAACAGCTCGTTTGGCGCCGTGCAAAATACGCAGCTCAATGCGCAGTCGAGCAAGAACCCGCTGCAGCCGGAACTGGCGAAAACAGCCGAGCTGGGCGCACGCTGGAAGAGCGGCCAGCTGTCGGCCGAAGCGACCTTGTTCAACATCAAGTTCGACAACCAGATCCAGTCCGTCGGCAGCGGCGAAAACGTCGTCTTCTACAACGTGGGCGCCACGCACCACCGGGGCCTGGAATCGGCCGTCGACTACCGCTTCGACAAGTCCGGCCCGCTGGCCGGCTTGAACGCCTACGCCACCTACACCTATACCAAGGCGACCTTGCAGGATGGCGCGAACGCGGGCAACGACGTGCCCTTCTATTCGCGTACCACGGATACCGTCGGCGCCCACTACCAGCTGGGCGCCTGGGGTTTCGATTTGTCGAGCAGCCACCAGAGCCGCCAGTTCGCCGACGAGGCCAATACCGTGGCGGAAAACGCGGCCGGCAGCCTGGGCGTCATTCCAGGCTTCCGTACCTGGAACACGCAAGTGAAATGGACAGTGCCGGGCCAGAAGGGTCTGGAGCTGGTCGCCGGCGTCAACAACCTCGCCGACAAGCGCTACTTCACGCGCACCTCGGACGGCAACCTGGGCAAGCTGGTGGGCGCGCCGCGCATGGTCTACCTGCAGGGACGCCTGGCGTTCTAGGCGCACCTATCAAAACCTGCATCGCCATCACGTCGATGCAGGTTTTTTTCGCCTGTCCTGTCACAAAGATGCTTAATGCAAGCCTAAACATGGCCGCCTCACCCTCGAGGCTGACAATATTAGTTCACCATGGAAATTATTTTCAATTTAAACACAGATAATTTCATAATTACAAATTTTTTAGCGAGAAACATCTACTTCCGGTGAGTTTTAGTGATATTCTTTAATATCATTTAAGAAATTAAATTAATCATTAAATAAGATAACAGACCATACATGAACATGCCTGCCACCCTCATCAAGATCGCCGCACTCACTTCCCTGATCACTGCCGGCGCCGCCAACGCCGCGACCGAACTGGTCGTCAACGGCAGCTTCGAAAGCAATGCCATCAACACGCCGTTCGCGCAACTGAGCGCCGTCACAGGCTGGACTTCGTCCGTCAGCGGCAATACGGCGTTTGAAATCCAGAAGGGCGCCACGCAAGGCGGCCAGAGCGGCTTCAATCCCGTCGCCGCCGCCGGCACGCAATACCTGGAACTCAACGCCGCGCGCCTGACCTCCGTGTCGCAAGCCATCGCCACCACGGCTGGCGGCACGTATGCGCTGTCGTTTGCCTATTCGGGCCGCCCCGATACAGCGGGTGGCGCGAACAGCCTGATGAATGTCTACTGGGGTTCGACCCTGCTCACGCCAACGGCCCTGGTCGGCACCACCACCGGCGTGTGGCAAACCTACAGCCAGAACGTGACGGCGCTCGGCTCGTCGAGCCTGCTGCGCTTCGAATCGGTCGGTCCCGTCTCCGCGCCGACCTATGGTTCCTACCTGGATAACGTCTCGGTGACGACGGCCGTGCCGGAACCGGAAAGCTACGCCATGATGCTGCTGGGCCTGGGTTTGCTGGGTTTCATGGCGCGCCGCAAGAACGCTGCCTGAGCCTGAACGAGCGTCGCGAATCAGCCGCCCCGCCACCATGGCCGGGCGGCTTTTTTCATGGGAAAACGGGAGCATAATTTTCAGGAAATGTTGCCAAGAAGAATTAAATTGGCGCTACAATAGGGGGTATCAAGCAATGCCAAGCATCGCTCCGCCAGGGCCCCTACCCCGCCCTGATCATCAGCACGCATTTTTTGAACAGGATGACTGGCGCTGCCGGGCCCGATTGTGCTCCCGGCACGGCCGCCACACACGCACCATGTCCGCAGAAAAAACCATTACTGAAACCAGTTCCTACGGCAAGGAAACGCCCGTGGGACGTCCCGACATCGATGGCCGCGCCGGCATCTTCGTGCCCACGGCGGAATTTGACATCGACAACACCACCACCATCCGCAAGGGCGCGGGCATCGTCGGCTTCGGCAACCTCGATGGCACCCTGACCGTGTATTTCGAAGCGAACCGCTTCGACGAAAGCAATCTGCACAAGTGGGAACACAAGGCGCGCAAGGCGTATGACCGCATGGTCATGGGCGCACCCACGGTGTCGAAGGCGAAGATCGATGCGCGCATGCTGGAGCAAATCGGCATCATCGATGGCATGGGCATCAATCTCAAGCATCCGGAACGCCTGACGCACTGGCTGGCGATCTCGAACGTGCCGGACACGGCGCCGGAAGAGCCGGTGCTGCGCTGGAAAAACCGCTAAGCGGCAGGACAGCGAGGCAGCGACGAGGTGTTGTCCTACATGGCGGCGGACATTCATCCGATGCCCAAAGGCATCAATTCATCCTATGATGAAAGCCTGACCACACCTCACACACTCAGGAGTACGACATGTCCCGCCTCATCCCGATCAGCTTTGGCGCCTTGCAAATAGGTCTGGCAGCGGCGGCGATGTACATCCTGTGCTCGGCGGACGTGCTGCACCAGAGTTCCGTGTATTTCCACTGATGTCATCAGGCGCCGCCGCAGCCCGTCACCGGACAACGCGCGCCGGCTAGCGCCTGCCGTGGTAACGGCCATGCCCGCCCCAGCCGCCGCGGTGTCCACCGTAGCGCCCAAAGCCAAACACGAAATCAAGCCCGATCGATACGGGCGGATTGTAATAATACGGTTGCGGCGCGTAGACGGGTGCCGGCACATATACGGGCTGCTGCACGTACACCGGCTGCTGCTGCACGTAGACGGGTTCATTCGTGTATTCGACGCGCGGCGCGCTCATCACGCGGCCCGACTGCACCGGTTCGGACGAGACCGTATGCCATTCATAGGGATTGTAGGCCGCCTGTGGCGCGCGCGAACCGTAATACGCGGGCCCGGGCGGCGCCACGGCGCAGCCACCGAGGGCGGCCAGCGAGATTACTGCCAACAGGGTTTTCATCGCAATTCTCCTCTTGTACCAATACCGATCTCTAATGAAGTACTATAAGAAATTACGCCGTGCTTTGCTGTGCTTTTACCTATTGTTACACCCCGACGCACGCCGCAACATGAAATGTCGCAATCGCGCCACAAGCGGCGCACGCGGCATGTTTCCTCAGATAAATGGAATCGCACAGGTGTCGATGGCCTTGCCGGCCGCATCGTAGCGCTGCACGCACACCTGGTAGCGCACGCCGTAATCGAGCTCGACCTGCTCGACCTTGCCATACTTCAATTTCCAGCTGGGCTGCACGCGCTGCTTGCCCGCCAGGGCCGGCACGTCCTGCGGTATCGCCATCGCCGTCTGCGTCTCGCCCTGGCGCGCGTCCTGGCGCCGCGCCACGTCGATCGATACGCTCAGCGCCACGTCCACGCCGCCGTCTACAAAGCTCAGCGTGGGTGCGCTGCGCTGCGCCCGCATCACGCCCCAGGCGCAAGGCGTGCCGCCGGCCTCGCATTGCTTCAATTGCGCCAGCGGGAAATATTCAGGGGCAATCTTGCCATCCTTGATGGGCCAGCTGGTGCGCACGCCGTCGCGCTTGCCCGTCAGGGGATTGTCCCAGCTCAAGCTGTTGACGACGGCGACGGTTTGTCCCGCCTGCAAGCCGACAGGCGTGCCCAGCGATGCGCAGGCGGAAAGCAGCAAGCCGGTGGCCGCCAGGGAAGAAAGTGTCAGGATGCGCTGCATGGTAGGCCTCTTGTGGTGGGAGATCCCGAAGGTATGTTTCGAGGGTAACAGAATCGGCGGCGCCGGCGCCGTTGGCTGGCGCACATAACAATACGGGCGGCGCCCTCGCAGGCGCCGCCCGTAGCGGAGAACGCATGCCGGGAGTTACCTCCCAGCAATATATGGATCAGTCCAGCTTCCAGGCGTAATCGACCTTGGTCCAGGTTTGCGCAGCAGCGCCATCCTTGGTGCCCGGCTTGAACTTGCACGCGGACAAGGCCTTGATGGCGGCCTTGTCCAGGTTCTTGAAGCCGCTGCTCTTCTCGATTTTCGAATCGGCAACGCTACCGTCGGCGTTGACCAGGAAGGACATCGAGACGGTGCCCTGCTCTTCGTTCATCAGCGAGGCTTTCGGATAGTCGGCCTTGCAGTTCTTGGCATCGAACGACGCCGGCACCTCGGCCGCGAAGGCGGCGGAAGAAACGGATACCAGCAAGGCTGCTGCAACACTCATCAAACGCTTATTCTCAAACATGTGCTTCCCCATGATTATCAGATACGGTAATTACGATTTCCTGTGCGCTGTTGGCCGCGCTTAAAACTCTTCCCACTCGTCATTGCTGCTCGCCGCTGCCGCCTTGCGCGGCGCCGGGGCGGCCACGGGTGCGGCCGCTTCCACCTTGCGGGTCAGCGATTTGACCGGGCGCAATGCTGGCGCAGGCTTGCGCGCGGCCACTGGCGCCGCGGCGGCCACGGGGGCCGGCACGTACGCCGCCGGCTTCTCTTCGCCTTCGACCAGCTTGAAGATGCTGACCACGTGGGCCAGTTCGGCCGCCTGGTCCTGCAGGCTTTGCGCCGCGGCGGCTGCCTGCTCCACCAGGGCCGCATTTTGCTGCGTCATGCCATCCATTTCGATGATCGACAGGTTGACCTGTTCGATGCCGGCGCTTTGTTCCTGGCTGGCACTGGCGATCTCGCTCATGATGTCGGTGACGCGGCGCACGCTGTCGACCACTTCGCCCATCGTCACGCCGGCCTGGCCCACCAAACGCGTGCCGCGTTCCGTCTTCTCGGCCGAATCGTCGATGAGGATCTTGATTTCTTTCGCGGCGCCAGCGGAGCGCTGGGCCAGGTTGCGCACTTCCGACGCCACCACGGCAAAGCCGCGGCCTTGTTCGCCGGCACGTGCCGCTTCCACGGCCGCGTTCAGCGCCAGAATATTCGTCTGGAAGGCGATGCCGTCGATCACGCCGATGATGTCGACAATTTTCTTCGCCGATTCATTGATCGAGCTCATGGTGTCAACCACTTGCGAGACCACGGAGCCGCCTTTCAGGGCCACGTCCGACGCAGTGGCGGCCAGTTTATTGGCTTCGCGCGCATTGTCCGCATTCTGTTTCACGGTCGAGGTCAGCTCTTCCATGGCCGACGCCGTTTTTTCCAGCGCGCTGGCCTGCATCTCCGTGCGCGACGACAGGTCGATATTGCCGTCGGCAATTTCGCGCGAGGCCGTGCCGATGGTTTCCGTACCGACACGCACCTGGCCGACGATGCCCACCAGGCTGTTGCGCATTTCCTTCATTTCCGCCAGCAGGCTGGAATTATCCGATGGCTGGGTGTGGATGCCGATCGACAGGTCGCCATTGGCGATGCTGCCGGCGATCGATGCCGTGTAGTCAGGCTCGCCGCCCAGCTGTTTCAGCAGGCCGCGGGTAATCACCAGTGCCGCGGCCACGCCCATCGCCACGGCCAGCACGCCGAGGATGATCATGAACAGGCGCGCACTGTCGAAGGCCTTGCGGGCATCCGATTGCATCTGCTCATTGAGCTTGTCTTCCAGCACGGCCAGTTGCTCCAGCGCTTCCATCCATTTTTTCTGTACCGGGCGGATTTCCTTGATCATCACGCGCGTGGCGCCTTCCGCATCGTTGGCCATCCACAGTGCCGACGCCTTGGCGATGGCTGGCATGGCGGCCGCCTCGTATTCCTTGATCGAGGCCAGCAAGGCTTTTTCTTCAGAGGTCGACTCGATGGCGAATTTCTCTTCGAGCTTCTTCTGCGTTTCCTGATAGGTGCTGGTCTGCGTCTTGATACGTGCCATTTCCGGCTCCATATCGCCCGCGTCCGTCATCAGGGTGAGGATGCGCAGCGAGGTGATGCGGTCGCTGACGTTGCCACGCATATCGATCACCAGGCGGGTGACGACGTTGTTGACATTGATCACGTGATCGAGACGTTCCTGGATTTGCGCCATCCGCGCGATGCCGAGGACGGTCACGGCCACCAGCAGAACCAGTACCAGGGCGAAACCCAGGCCCAGGCGGGTACCAACCTTCATTTTTGCTAAATTCATTTCGGCTCTTCGTAAATGAAACTATTGATAAGGATTTTTGCCCGGCACGACAAGACGAAGGCTGCGTAACACCGGCATCCGCCCTTACCCATTGGTATGCTGGCGGTATCCGGCCGCACGCAGCCTGGGGTACTTCCTGATCTACAACAGCCCTGAAAACGCCAGTGACTGCGAATGCAAACTTGTTCCACACCCTGAATTTTTGACACTGATGATGCGAGATCAACATCAAACATTCATATGAGAAATATTTGTCTATAATCAATTATAGGTGTAAATTTTGCCTCAAAGCAAGCAATAAGTACCTGAATAAATGGCAGATTAACTTTCTTCGGGGAAATGGCAACAACGCCGATTCTTGCCCCATAGAAACGCCCCACGACAGTGCGGGCGTGCGCCGAAACAGCGCATTTACAACACATGGCATAGCCATATTGCATCGTTTTGGGAGGGGTGCTCAGAGGAGGGGGAAGTACGGACAATACCACTGCGCAGGGGCAGCGGCATAGACAAGTTGGATCAGCTGTCCCAGCTGCAATGCATCACATAGGCGTGGCACTCTGTGCCGAAGACAAAGACGCTCCAGATGGCGCCCAATTGGCCGGCCAGGCTGCGCTGGCCAGACAATACCAGTTGATACCAGTGGGGCTCGCCGCGCAGCAGTTCGGCCAGTTCGCGCTCGAAACCATCATATACACGCGCATCGAGCGGCTGGCGGTCCGCCTCGCTCATGGGACGAATACGCTCCAGCAGCCACTGGCGCGGCGTGCAGGCGATGCCGCTGCATGCCACGCTCTCGAGCGGCTGCAAGGACAAGCCCTCCGGCGCAATCCGCAGCACGCGGCACAGCGCATCGAAAGATGCCTGCGGCGCGACGGGCCCCAGGTATTCGCAAAGAAACAGGCTGCCGTCATCCTTCAGGGCGCTGACGGCCAGCAAGTAGCCTTCGATCACGCGCGCAAGGCCGTGGCAGTCGTCCATTACGCGGGCAGCGACAGGCGCGCCGCCGCTTCCAGCAGCAAACGGGGGTCGCCCGACGCCAGCTTCTTCGAATCGGACAAAGTCTGGCGGAAGCCGCGCGCGCCGGGCAGGTTTTGCATCAGGCCCAGCATGTGGCGCGTCACGCTGTTCAGTTTTAATCTCCCCGCTTCCTTCTCCAGCTGCGCGCTGATATACGGAATCATCGCCTCGAGCACTTGCTCGCGCGTTTTCACGGGTGCGTCGTCGCCGTAATAGCGCTGGTCGAACTGCGCCATCACATACGGGTTGTGGTAGGCCTCGCGGCCCAGCATCACGCCGTCCAGGTGCTGCAAATGCAGGTCGATCTCATCGAGTGTCTTGATGCCGCCGTTGATAATGAACTCGAATTGCGGAAAATCACGCTTCAAACGGTAGGCATAGTCATACTTGAGGGGCGGCACTTCGCGGTTTTCCTTCGGACTCAAGCCTTTCAGGATGGCGTTACGCGCATGCACAATAAATGTCTTGCAGCCGGCATCGGCCACGGTGCCGACGAAATCGCGCACGAAGTCGTACGATTCGCTGTCATCGATGCCGATGCGGTGTTTCACCGTGACGTCGATGTCGACCACGTCGCGCATGGCTTTCACGCAGTCGGCCACCAGCTGCGGCTCGGCCATCAGGCAGGCGCCAAACGCGCCTTTTTGCACGCGCTCGGACGGGCAGCCGCAGTTCAGGTTGACTTCGTCATAGCCCCACTGCTGGCCCAGCTTCGCGCTGGTGGCCAGGTCCATCGGATCGCTGCCGCCCAGCTGCAGGGCGACGGGATGCTCTTCCTCGTTGAAGCGCAGATGGCGCTCCACGTCGCCGTACACGAGCGCGCCCGTCGTCACCATCTCGGTGTAGAGCCAGGTGTGACGCGTGATTTCGCGGTGGAACTTGCGGCAATGGCGGTCGGTCCAGTCCATCATGGGGGCAACGGACAGGCGGCGGGAAGGCAGGGAGGACGTAGTCATAGGATCAATAAAAACAGGTCAATACACAACAGCTTCTACAAACAACAAACCCGCTGCGCGCATCACCGGTTAAAGTCATGCGGCGCAGCGGGCCGAAAGCGGCATGGACGTCAATCCATGCTCACGCGGGTATTACGCGTCGCGCGACGCTTTTTTACGCTCGTGCTCTTTCAGGAAGCGCTTGCGCAGACGGATCGATTTCGGGGTGATTTCCACCAGTTCGTCGTCCTCGATGAATTCGACTGCGTATTCCAGCGACATCTGGATAGGCGGCACCAGGCGCACTGCTTCGTCGGTACCCGACGAACGCACGTTGGTCAGCTGCTTGCCCTTGATCGGGTTGACGACCAGGTCGTTGTCGCGCGAGTGGATGCCGATGACCATGCCTTCGTAGACCGGGTCATTGTGCGACACGAACATGCGGCCGCGGTCTTGCAGTTTCCAGATCGCGTAGGCGACAGCGGCGCCGTCGTCTTGCGAGATCAGCACGCCGTTGCGACGGCCAGCCATTTCGCCACGGGTGTTGTCGACTGGCGCGTATTCGTGGAATACGTGGCTCATCAAGCCGGTGCCGCGGGTCAGGGTCATGAATTCGCCCTGGAAGCCGATCAGGCCACGTGCCGGGATCAGGTACTCGAGACGCACGCGGCCCTTGCCATCCGATTCCATGTTTTGCAGGTCGCCGCGACGACGGCCCAGTTCTTCCATGACGCCGCCCTGGTTGGCTTCTTCCACGTCGACCGACAGGTTTTCAAACGGCTCGTGGCGCACGCCATCGACCATTTTGAAGACCACGCGTGGACGCGATACGGCCAGCTCGAAGCCTTCGCGACGCATGTTTTCGATCAGAATCGTCAGGTGCAGCTCGCCGCGGCCCGATACTTCGAAGATCGTGTCGTCGTCGGTCGGCGCTACGCGCAGAGCAACGTTGGCTTTCAATTCTTTTTCCAGACGGTCACGCAGTTGGCGCGAGGTAACGAACTTGCCTTCGCGGCCAGCCAGTGGCGAGTTGTTGACCATGAAGTTCATGGTCAGGGTCGGCTCGTCGACGGTCAGCATCGGCAGCGCTTCAGGCGTGTCCACTGCGCACAGGGTCGAACCGATGCCGATTTCATCGATACCGTTGATCAGGCAGATGTCGCCGGCGACGGCTTCGTCCACCAGCACGCGCTCCAGGCCCTTGAAGTTCAGCACTTGGTTGATGCGGCCTTTGATTGGCGTGGCGCCTGGGCCATTGATGACCAGCACGTCTTGACCAACTTTAACGGTACCGCGGTTGACGCGGCCAATGCCGATCTTGCCGACGTACGACGAGTAGTCCAGCGAGGTGATCTGCATTTGCAGCGGGCCTTCCGGATTGTCGTCACGCACTGGAACGTGTTCCAGGATGGCGTCGAACATCGGCTTCATGTCGCCGCCGCGCACGTCTTCGGTCAGGCCGGCATAGCCGTTCAGGCCCGAAGCGTAAACGATAGGGAAATCCAGTTGCTCGTCGGTAGCGCCCAGCTTGTCGAACAGTTCGAACGTCTGGTTGATGGCCCAGTCCGGACGTGCGCCTGGACGGTCGATCTTGTTGACGATCACGATAGGCTTCAGACCCAGTGCCAGCGCCTTGCGCGTGACGAAACGGGTTTGCGGCATCGGGCCTTCCTGTGCATCGATCAGCAGCAGAACCGAGTCCACCATCGACAGAACACGTTCCACTTCGCCGCCGAAGTCGGCGTGGCCTGGGGTGTCGACGATGTTGATGTGGGTGCCTTCGTACTCAACGGCGCAGTTCTTCGACAGAATCGTAATGCCGCGCTCCTTTTCCAGGTCGTTCGAGTCCATGACTCGGGTGTCGACCGCTTGGTTTTCACGGAAGGTGCCGGACTGGCGCAGCAGCTGATCCACCAGCGTGGTTTTGCCGTGGTCAACGTGGGCGATAATGGCGATATTACGAATTGCGCGTTTTGTATTTGACATGGTCGTAGTAGTTACTGAAAAACTGCGGAGTGCGTACAAGATGTACGAGATACCCGAATGCTAATCTATTTCCGGAACCGCGTAGTATAGCATGTTGCGTTGCAACGCTATCTAAAAATGCTGGCGGCTCCCGCAGTCGGGGACGGATTGTTTAAAAATACGACACCGGGTTAGCAGTGTCGCTGATCAATATGACTTGACCATGACTTACCTATGACTTAACGACACCTGACAAAACCGTAGCGAGCGGAAGGGAGTTGTGGCTAAGAAGCGCAGCTGTGCGCATGCACAGTGAGCATCGCAGGCCGCAAATCACGACGCGCAGTAGGTTTGGTCAGGTGGTCACTGATGCGCTGTGGCGATCAGCCGTTCGGGCGCCAGGATGCTGTATTCCTGCAACTGGCCCGTGCCCAGCAATTTGGCGTCGTGATACACGCGCACCCTGCCCGGTTCGGCTGGCACGGCGACATCTTCCTTGCCCAGCGCGATGCGCTGGCCATGCAGGAAACGCTTGGCCAATTCTTCCGTCAACTGGACGGCGGGGAAACTCGACAATAATGCATCGACGGGCGCCAGCAGACTCAGCGGCGCGGCATGCGCCGTCAGCTCATCGAGGGTGACGACGCCGTCCAAAGTCAGGTTGCCGACCTGCGTGCGGCGCAAGGCGTTCAGATGGCCGCCGCAACCGAGCGCGTGGCCGATGTCCTCGCCCAGCACGCGGATATACGTGCCTTTGCTGCACATCACGGACAATTTCAGGAACGGGGCTTCATAGCCGAGGAACTCGAGCTTGTGGATGGTCACCGGACGCGCTTCGCGCTCCAGCGTGATGCCTGCCCTTGCATACTCATATAAGGGCTTGCCGTCCCTTTTCAAGGCCGAGTACATGGGCGGCGTCTGCAGGATCGGCCCACGGAACTGCGCCAGCACGGCTTCGATCTGCTCTTCGGTGACGTTGACTTCACGCGTTTCCAGCACTTCGCCTTCCGTGTCGCCCGTATCCGTCGTCTGCCCCAGGTGCACCAGGGTTTCGTAGGTTTTATCGGCTTCCAGCAAGTCCTGCGAGAACTTCGTCGCCTCGCCAAAGCACAACGGCAGCAAGCCCGTGGCGAACGGATCCAGCGTGCCCGTATGGCCCGCCTTTTTCGCGTTCAAGACACGCTTGGCCTTGATCAGGGCGTCGTTGCTGGACCAGCCCACGGGCTTATCGAGCAGCAAGACGCCGTCGACCAGGTCGCGCACCCGCTTGATGCCGGGCGGTTTCTTCGGTCCGGCCACTGTTATTGCTCGTCCGCTTCTGGTTTGACATCCGGCTCGGCATCGGCCGCGCGCGTGGCGTTGGCCTTGTCGATCAGCAAGGACATTTCCATGCCGCGCGAAGTCGAGCTGTCGTGCACGAAATGCAGCATCGGCAGGGTGTGGATGTGCAGGCGCTTGCCCAGCAGGCCACGGATGAAGCCGGCTGCGGCCATCAGGCCCTCGGTGGTGTTCTTGATGGCTTCCTTGCTGTCTTTCAACATCGTGAAAAACACCTTGGCGTGCGCGTAATCGGGCGTGATCTGTACTTCGGTGATGGTGATCATCGTGCCCACGCGCGGGTCTTTCAATTCGTAGGCGATGATTTCAGCCAGATCGCGCTGGATCTGGTCCGCCACGCGCAAGCCGCGCGCCGGCATGGTTTTGCTATGTTTAGCCATGATTTTATGCTGTCCTAAGTGCCGCAGGGCGCATGGGTCAAACGGTTGCCCGTTGACCAATGCGCCCCACGTGTTTGCGCGGACAACGATATGTCCGCGCCATTACTGCTGTGATTACAGGGTACGAGCGATTTCCTGGACTTCGAACACTTCCAGGGTGTCGCCAACCTGAATGTCGTTGTAGTTCTTCAGCGACAGGCCGCACTCCAGACCGGCGCGAACTTCTTTCGCATCGTCCTTGAAGCGTTTCAGGGAGTCGATCTCGCCGCTCCACACCACGATGTTGTTGCGCAACAGGCGGACGGAAGAAGCACGCTTGACCACGCCATCGGTGACCAGGCAACCGGCAATCGCGCCCACTTTCGAGACCAGGATAACCTGGCGGATCTCGACCTGGCCGATGACGGTTTCGCGTTTCTCTGGTGCCAACATGCCCGACAACGCCGATTTGATCTCGTCGATCGCATCGTAAATGATGTTGTAGTAGCGAATGTCCACGCCATTCGACTCGGCCAGCTTGCGTGCCTGGGCATCAGCACGGGCGTTGAAGCCGATGATGACCGCTTTCGAGGCAACTGCCAGGTTGACGTCCGATTCCGTGATGCCGCCGACGGCTGCGTGTACCACTTGTACACGCACTTCGGAGGTCGACAGTTTCTGCAGCGAACCAACCAGCGCTTCCTGCGAACCTTGCACGTCGGTTTTGATGATCAACGGCAAGTTTTTCACTTCGCCTTCGGCCATCTGGTCGAACATGTTTTCCAGTTTCGCAGCTTGCTGTTTCGCCAGTTTCACGTCGCGGAACTTACCTTGACGGAACAGACCGATTTCACGCGCCTTGCGCTCGTCAGCCATGACGACGACTTCTTCACCGGCGACCGGCACTTCCGTCAGACCCTGGATTTCGACCGGAATCGAAGGACCCGCTTCGGCGATCGGCTTGCCGTTCTCGTCCAGCATGGCGCGAACACGGCCATACGAAGAGCCAGCCAGGATCACGTCGCCGCGGCGCAAGGTACCCGACTGCACCAGGATCGTCGCGACAGGACCACGGCCCTTGTCCAGACGCGCCTCGACTACCAGGCCGCGCGCTGGCGCATCGACCGGTGCCGTCAGTTCCAGCACTTCGGCTTGCAACAGCACTTGTTCCAGCAGGTCATCGATACCCTGGCCCGTTTTGGCCGATACCGGCACGAATGGCGATTCGCCACCGTATTCTTCCGGCACGACTTGTTCGGCAACCAGTTCCTGCGTCACGCGGTCCACGTTGCCGCCCGGTTTGTCGACCTTGTTGATCGCCACCACCAGCGGTACGCCGGCTGCTTTCGCATGGGCAATCGCTTCTTTCGTTTGCGGCATCACGCCATCGTCGGCGGCAACCACCAGAATCACGATGTCGGTTGCCTTGGCGCCACGGGCACGCATGGCGGTAAACGCTTCGTGGCCCGGGGTGTCGAGGAAGGTGATCATGCCGCGTGGCGTATCGACGTGGTAAGCGCCGATATGCTGCGTAATGCCGCCCGCTTCGCCGGAAGCAACCTTGGCGCGGCGGATGTAATCGAGCAGCGAGGTCTTGCCGTGGTCGACGTGACCCATGACGGTGACCACCGGTGCGCGTGGCTTGGTTTCGAAGTGCGCGTGTTCGCCCACGTCGGCCAGCAGCGCTTCCGGATCGTCCAGTTCGGCGGCGAACGCCTTGTGGCCCATTTCTTCCACCAGAATCATGGCGGTTTCCTGGTCCAGCACTTGGTTGATCGTGCACATCTGGCCCAATTTCATCAAATGCTTGATGACTTCGGATGCCTTGACGGACATTTTGTGCGCCAGTTCGGCCACGGTGATCGTTTCCGGTACGTGCACGTCCTTGACGACGGCTTCCGTCGGTGCCTGGAAGTTCGATTCACGGTCGTCATGGTGCGTCGGGCGACGGCCCTTCGCGCCACCGCGCCAGCTATCACGGCCGCCTGGGCCGCTATTGCCGCGTGGCTTGGGACCACCGGTGGTGCCGCGTTTTTTCGCGTCATCGGACCAGGTGGACGACACATTCGCCGACTTGATGGATTTCTTGTCTGCAACAGCAGGCTTCTTGTCGCCCGGCTTGTCGCCAGGTTTCTTGTCAGCAGGCTTGTGCAGGGTGCCTTCCGGCGCCTTCGGTTTCACTGGAACCGGTACGGGTTCCGGTGCCTTGATGGCGCGGCGTGGCGCGTTCATCATGGCCTTGATCTGGGCGACTTCGTCGGCAACGGCCTTGCGTGCACGCTCGGTGGCTTCCGCTTTATCGGCGGCTTCCTTGGCGGCAACAGCAGCGGCAGCGGCTTTCTTCTTCGCTTCTTCAGCGGCAGCAGCTTTTTTCGCTTCGGCGGCGGCGTCGTCAACGACAGGCGCAGCGGCGCTGGCGACAGGCGCGGCGGCAGCCTTGGCGGCCGCTTTCTTCGCTTCCGCTTCAGCTTCTTTCTTAGCAGCAAGTTCAGCCTGTTGCGTGGCTTTCGCCTGGGCTTCTTTTTCCGCGTCCAGCTTGGCCAGACGTTCCTGCTTTTCGCGCAGATCGGCTTCCTGGCGGGCGATCAGTTCAGCCTGTTTACGGGCTTCTTCTTCACGGCGCGCCACGTCGGCGGGATCGATCACCGGTGCGGCAGGCGCGGCCGGTTCTGCCGCGACCGGCGCAGCTTCGTCACGCTGGACGAACGTGCGTTTCTTGCGCACTTCCACCTGGATGGTGCGCGACTTGCCGGTGGCGTCAGCTTGCTTGATTTCAGTCGTTTCCTTGCGGGTCACGGTGATTTTTTTCTTTTCTGTGTCAGCCGCTGCGCCGTGTGTGCGGCGCAGATGATCCAAAAGCTTGTCCTTATCATCTTTCGACAATGGATCTGACGTCGAACTTTTCTCGACGCCGGCAGAACGCAGCTGCGTCAGCAGCAAATCTGCAGGCATCTTCAGTTCGGTGGCAAATTGGGCTACGTTGTTACTCGCCATTCAGTCCTCTTTTCTATGTGTCGCGGAGATGATAAAGATACTCAAATTAAGCCTTTGCGGATTCGGCCAGACTCCATGCCTTGGCTTGCAACGCCTTGGCACGATCGTCGTATTTCGAGTCAACCAACTTCATCTCATCGTCGGTCACATCTTTAAATTCACTTGTAATCAGTTCACGCGCACGGTCCGCAGACAAGGCCAGGATTGCGCCAAATTCGTCGTATGCCAGTGCTGCAAATGCTTCAACGGTCTTGATACCAGCCAGACCCAGCTTGCCGGCGGTAATGCGGTCCATGCCTTCCAGACCCACCAACGCCTCGTCCATGCCTTCCAGACCCTCTTCCGAAGCAATCGCTTCGGTCACGAGCGCATCACGCGCACGGGTACGGAGTTCATTGACGGTATCTTCGTCAAACGATTCGATTTCCAGCATTTCGGAAATTGGCACGTAAGCGATTTCTTCCAGACTGGCGAAACCTTCTTCCACCAGAATATCGGCCACTTCCTGGTCGACATCGAGCTTTTCCATGAACAGGATGCGCACGGCAGCCGTTTCCTGGGCAGCTTTGTCGGCCGATTCTTCGGCCGTCATGATGTTGATCTTCCAGCCGGTCAGGTCCGAGGCCAGGCGCACGTTCTGGCCGGAACGGCCGATCGCGATTGCCAGGTTTTCTTCATCGACGACGACATCCATCGCGTGTTTCTCTTCGTCAACCATGATCGACGACACGTTCGCCGGCGCCAGGGCGCCGATGACGAACTGCGCCGGATCTTCCGACCACAGCACGATGTCGACGCGTTCGCCACCGAGCTCACCGGTCACGGCCTGCACGCGCGAACCGCGCATGCCGACGCAAGTACCGATCGGGTCGATGCGCTTGTCGGCCGTGTAGACGGCGATCTTGGCGCGGACGCCGGCATCGCGGGCTGCGGATTTGATTTCCAGCATGCCTTGTTCAATTTCCGGCACTTCCAGCTCGAACAGCTTCATAATGAATTCTGGCGCGGTGCGCGACAGGATCACTTGCGGGCCGCGCATATTGCGGTCGATGCGCAAGATATATGCACGCACACGGTCGCCGATACGCAGATTCTCTTTCGGGATCATCTGGTCGCGTGGCAAACGTGCTTCGATCTTGCCCGATTCGACGATGGCGTCGCCGCGTTCCATGCGCTTGATGGTGCCGGTGACGAGCGAATCGCCGCGTTCCAGGAAGTCGACCAGGATCTGTTCGCGTTCGGCATCACGCACGCGCTGCAGGACCACCTGTTTGGTATCCTGGGCGAAACGGCGGCCGAATTCGACGGATTCGATCGGTTCTTCGATATGGTCATCGACTTCGATATCGGGAATCTGTTCTTTTGCCTCGAAATGCAGGATCTCCTGATCCGGCAATTGCAGGCCCGCTTCATCGGGCACCACGTGCCAGCGGCGGAACGATTCGAATTCGCCCGTTTCGCGGTCGATCGAAACGCGGATGTCTACTTCACCCTCATACCGTTTCTTCGTGGCTTGCGCCAACGCGAATTCGAGGGCGCCGAAGACGACATCTTTATCGACGTTTTTTTCGCGCGCCAGCGCGTCAACCAATAATAAAACTTCGCGGCTCATGCTTTGCGTCCCTTAAAAACCACCTGCGGCACCAAGCGTGCCTTATCCACATCCGCGAGCGTAAACTCCAACATCGCCGGACCATCCTTACCTTCAAATTCCAACGACAATTTATCGCCCACGGGTTCTTGCAAGATCCCCTGGAACGATTTCCGGTTGTTCGTACCCGGCATCGCCACCATCAGCTTGACGATGATTTCCTGGCCTGCGAAACGGACGAAGTCTTCCAGCTTGCGCACCGGACGATCCAGACCCGGGGAAGAAATCTCGAGACGCTCGTAAGGAACGTTCTCTACCGTCAACACATGCGATAACTGGTGACTCACCGTGGCACAGTCTTCGACCGTGATCGGACCTTTTTCAGCGGCATCGGCGGCGCTGAAATCAATAAAGACGCGCAGCAGTCCGCGCTCGGCACGTTCGACATCAACGAGCTCATAGCCCAGACCTGTAACTGTCTTTTCAATCAATCCCAACTGCTGCAAGAAATTCTCCAGAAATAAGGCCCGTTTTCGGCATGACAGCGCCGCATTGGGCGCCGAAAACATGCAAAAACACGCATTCAAGTCATATATGGCCCCTTGTTGGCGCCATTACAAACGGTTCAACAAAAAAAAAATGGGCATCTGCCCATCTTCTTGTATTTCCCCAACCAGATGAAAGCACTCCCCACCAAACAACCCTGCGGAGAACTTTTATTAGGCTGCAGATTATAACCTCTTATTAACTTCGCCGCAATGCCGCACACGAGGAACGGCCCGGCTTACAACAGTTACAAGAGCGCGCACCCGCCGCAGATCGGCGGGCGCGCAAGAAGAAACTCTTCCCGATTAACCTTTGCTGCGGCGGCGCGGCATGCCGTCCATGCCGCCACGATCCATGCCGCCACGCGGCTGGCCGCCGGAACGCGCTTGCCCACCGGCACCACCGCCAGCATTGCGGCGCGGACCCGTATTGGCGAAGCCGAAGGCCGTCTGCAGCGGATCGGGCTGACGCGGACCGCGCTGCGGCGCGCGGCCTTCGCCACCGGGACGTCCCTGGCCCTGGCCTGCCGCACGCGGCGGACGGCCCTGGCCTTGCGCGCCGTCGAACGACGCCGACGAGCGTGGCTGACCACCCTGGAACGGACCTTGCGGCTGGCCACGGCCCGGACCACGCGCGTCGCCTGGACGGCCGGCGCCGCCTGGGCGGCCCTGGCCTTGCGGACGAGCAAACTGGCCTTGCGGCTGGCCACGGCGCGGCGCCACGGGGAATGGATCGGCGTTGCGGTTGCTCACATCGATACGGTTGCCATTCGGCTCGTCATCGCGGTCCTTGCGTTCGACCTTGCGCGCTTCGCGGCCCTTGGCGGCGCCGGCGGCACGAGGGTCGCCCGAAGGCGGCATTTTCTTTTCGATGCCATAGGCGGCCAGCAGGTCGCGCACGGTGTTTTCATCCATCTCTTCCCAGCGGCCCCGTTTCAGGCCGCTCGGCAGGGTCATGGCGCCGTAGCGGGTACGGATCAGGCGCGAGACGGTCAGGCCGATGGCTTCGAACATGCGGCGCACTTCGCGGTTACGGCCTTCGCCGATCACCACGCGATACCACTTGTTGATGCCTTCGCCGCCGCCATCGGCAATCTTCGAGAACTGCGCCAGGCCGTCTTCCAGCTCGACGCCGGCCAGCAGCTTCTGGCGCATGCCCTCTTCCAGCTCGCCCAGGGTACGCACGGCGTACTCGCGGTCGATGCCGTAGCGCGGGTGCATCAGGCGGTTGGCCAGGTCACCGGAGGTGGTAAACAGCAGCAAGCCTTCCGTATTGAAGTCGAGGCGGCCCACGGCCAGCCACTTGCCGGCTTTCATGGTCGGCAAGCGGTCGAACACGGATGGACGGCCGTCCGGGTCATTATGGCTGACGATTTCGCCGGCCGGCTTGTGGTAGACCAATACGCGTGGCGGCTTCTTGCTGACGCGGCGCTGGATCAATTTACCGTTGATGCGCACGTGGTCGCTCGGCAGGATGCGCTGGCCGATGTGGGCCGGCTCGCCATTCACGGACACGCGGCCCGAAATAATCAGGTCTTCCATGTCGCGGCGCGAACCGAGACCGGCTTCGGCCAGCACCTTGTGCAGCTTCGGCGCGTCGTCGTCGGACGTCAGGTCGCGGCGCACGGCCGCTTTCTGCACGCGGCCCGTGCCGCCTTCTTCGCTGTCGAACGCGTCGGAAGTAACGAACGAGAAGACAGCATCGGCGTCGCTGACCTTGCCGGGCGCAGCCTGGCGGCCCTTGCCCTTCTTGCGGCTCTTGCCGGCATTCTTGCCGGCGCCCGGCACGTCGTTGCGCGGACCGCGCGGCAGGCGCGGGCCGGACACGAGATTGCCTTCGGCGTCGAACACGTCGGCGA
Organism: Janthinobacterium sp. GW460-12-1-14-LB5; assembly: GCF_059423585.1. Taxonomy (NCBI): domain Bacteria; kingdom Pseudomonadati; phylum Pseudomonadota; class Betaproteobacteria; order Burkholderiales; family Oxalobacteraceae; genus Janthinobacterium; species Janthinobacterium sp. GW460-12-1-14-LB5. The sequence continues at coordinate 62,650 of NZ_JBWKYD010000009.1, forward strand.
CCGGCGCGGCAGCTTGCTCTGCGGCAGGCGCAGCGGCTTGCGCTGCCTGCGGCGCTTCGGCGCGTGGCGGCTGGCGCAGCGCGCGTTCGGCCTGCACGCCGCGCATCTGGCGCGGACCGCGGGTCGGGCGTGCTTCGGCCGGCTTGTCGGCGACGGCTTCCGGCGCCGTTTCAGCGACGGCAGCAGCGGCCTTGGCGGCGGCGCGGGCGCGCGGCGGACGCGGCGCAGGTGTGCCGACAACGTCGGCAACCGCCTCGGCTGCGGCTTCCGCGGCTTCGGCCACGGCCTTCAGGGCCGGCTTGGCGCGGGTTTTCTTGGCCACTGGCGCAGCTTCAGTTTCAGCAGCGGCGACGACGGGCGCGTCGGCGGCCACGTCGGCTTTCGTGCGGCGCTTCGGCTTGGCCGCGGCGGTGTCGCCAGCAGCGGTTGCAGCAACCGCGTCGGCCTCGATCTGGGCTTTGGTGCGGCGCTTGGGCTTGGCAACGATGGCTTCGTCGCTGGCGGTTACTGTCTCGGGTGTGTTCGGATTATTCATTCTTCGTTTCTTGGCTGTGCTGACCTGGCGCAGCGTCAACCGTTAGTTCTGGCGCAGGGTCGTGAGTGTAGGCTTCGTCCGTGGGCGAAGCATCGGGGCCGGCATCAAGGCTTGCTGTCACATCTACATCTGTCACAGCCGTATTGCTACCTGCACCAAGCTGGGGGGCAAGCTCATTGCTTGCCTTGTCAAAATTTTCTTGCAGGGCCGCTTCCAGGGCTTCGAGCCCATTGCCCTGCATTTCGCTGATTTGCTGCAAAGGCGGCAGCTGGGACAGCGAATGCAAACCCAGGTCATCCAAAAATTGCTTGGTGGTGGCCAGCAAGGCCGGCCGTCCCACCACGTCGCGGTAGCCGATGGCATCGACCCAGCCGCGGTCTTCCAGCATCTTGATCGTCTGCGAATTGACGGCAACGCCGCGAATCTCCTCGATATCGCCCCGCGTCACCGGCTGGCGGTAGGCGATGATGGCCAGGGTTTCCAGGGTCGCCCGCGAATACTTGGGCGGCCGCTCGGGCGTCAGGCGATCGAGATACATCTTCATTTCCGGGCGGCTTTGAAAGCGCCAGCCCGAAGCCAGACTGACGATCTCGATGCCGCGCCCTTCCCACTCGTCGCGCAACTCTTCCAGCAATTGCTTGATCGTGTCGGCACCGACGCCGACACCGCGCACGCGGCCGTTCTCGTCCGCATCGACGAACAGCTTTTTCAGGCTGTGGATCGTCAGCGATTCACGAGCGCACAGCAACGCGGTTTCGAGGACTTTTTTAGCCTCAATTGTATTCATAGCAATTCTGTGCGGATGTGTGTTGCAATTCGTATGCAGAGAAAGAAATCAAAAACGTTCATTTCAACGTAACAGATGGCATACATCGATGATGACGCCGTGCTGGGTTACTAGTTGAGGCTGTTTTTCCGACGCCTTGGCCGATGCGCGCAAAGCGGGACTAAAGCGGATGCAGTGAAAGTCCTGCCATCCATGGTGCTGGCCTTAATTAACCTTCACTAAGTAACCAGCAATGAAACGATCTCCGGAGCAGCTGCTTTTCCCGTGGCGACGAAACAGCCAGACAGGAGAGCGACAGTCGTCGTTTCATCCAACGATGCCAATTGTACCTGATAAAAAGCGGAAAAGCGCAAAACCGGGTAAAACACGCGTTTTACCCGGCCCTGGCGCGACACATCGCCCACTCCCCGCATCACAGGGAGGCGAGTTTCTCCGAGAGAATAGCCGATGCGCCCAGGAAAGCTGGATACTGCGCCGTGATGACGAAGGTCGGCACTTGCGACACATAATTGGCAAAGCGCCCCTTGCGCTCGAAGCGGGCGCGGAAGCCGGAGCGGTCGAAACGCGCGCCCAGGCGCGGCACGATGCCGCCGCCGATATAAATGCCGCCCAGCGCGCCCAGGGTGACGGCGACGTTGCCCGCCACGGTGCCCAGCATGCAGCAGAACGCTTCGATGACGTCGTCGCACAGCTGCGATTCGCCGGCCAGCGCGCGGCGCGTGATTTCCGCGGCCGGCAAGTCTTCCGCCGGCACGCCCGCGCGGTCGGCCAGGGCGCGGTAGATCAGTTCCAGGCCATCGCCGGAAATCAAGCGCTCGGCCGAGACGTGTTCGTATTCGCGCCAGGCAAATTGCAGGATGCTCACTTCCATTTCATTGAACGGCGCAAAGCTGACGTGGCCGCCTTCGCTTTGCAGGGCGATCCAGCCGCCGTGCGACGGAATCAGGCCCGACACGCCCAGGCCCGTGCCGGCGCCAATCAAGCCGATGGCCGTGTTCGGACGGGCCGTACCCGCACCCACCTGGTGCTTTTGCTCGCTCGACAGCTGCGGCAAGGAACGCGCCAGGGCCGTGAAATCGTTGACCACGTCCAGGGTCGTGAAACCGCACTCTTCGCGCATGGCGCGGATCGAGAACGACCAGTGGTGGTTCGTCATGCTGAGGAAGTCGCCGTCGACGGGGTTGGCAATGGCGATCACGGCATGGCGCACGGCTTGCCCGCCGGCGGCAGCGATGTGCGGCAGGGCCAGGTAGGCTTGCAGGGCGGCGGACAGGCTCGGGTAATCGGCACAGGGCAGCACTTCCACCAGCGTGATGTGGCCGGCGGCCACTTCCAGGGCGAAACGGGCATTCGTGCCGCCCACGTCGGCCAGCAGGCGCGGTCCATCGGCAAAGGCGGAAGTCGGCAATACGGGTGAAGACGAAGCGCTCATGATTTTAAATGATGAAGTGGGACGCATGGGACGCCAAGCTTAAAGGATGAATGCGCCCGGAGGCAAGCAAAGTTTGTAGTTTAAGTACATCAAAACAAGCCTTTATTGGTAGTTCCACTCCAAATGCAACAGGCAAGGCTAAAGTTGCTCGCAAACAATGATTTATAGTAAGTACTTGCACTCGGTGGGCGCACGAAAAGCATGCTGCATAGCAGCAGGAATCGCCTGAAAACAAGAGTATGCCGCAGTTTGCGCAAAGCCGCTTTGTATGGGGCGGCGCAGGCGTAGCGCTGCCGTTCCGGCGGCCCGGCGACGGTGTTTTCGTATTATTACTACCAGTTTTTACTGATCAGGAAGGCAAGCCTTCGCCCAGCAGGCTGGCGGGTGCCGGCTGGTCCGAGCGGTAGGCGGCATTCCACGCGTCGAGGCCGCCATGCAGGGGCTTGGCCCGGTGAAAGCCGTGCTGGTGCAGCAGCTTGGCCACTTGCGCGGCCGTCACGTCGTTGGGACAGCTGCAATACACGATGATGTGGCGGTCCTTGTCCATGGCGATCATGGCGGGTACGGGTTCCTTGCCATTGAAGAACAAGGCACCCGGCACGGCCGGCTCCAGGGCCTGCGCCGTGGCGCTGCGCGCGTCGACCATCAGCGGCTCTTCGCCCTGCTCTATCAGTTCGAGCAATTCATCGATGCCGATGCGCTCGATCTGCAAGGCCTGGCGGAAGCGCCGGCGTTCGAGGAATTTATACAGCAGGAACAGTCCCAGCAAGGTAGCCAGCATCAGCAAGGCCGTGCTGCCCATGGTGCTGAGCAAATCGAGCACCTGCTGCACGCTGGCGTGAAAGATCACGCCGACGGCGATGCCCGTGCCGCTCCACAGCAAGGCACCCAGGCCCGCATACAGGAAGAACAGGCGCGGCGGCGTGCCCAGCGCGCCCGACATGGGCGCGGCCACGGTATTGAATCCTGGCACGAATTTGGAAACGATCAGGGCTTTCGGACCCCAGCGCTTGAACTTGTCTTCCGTCTGGCTGACGCAGTAATCGGGCGACAGCGAGATCCGGCACAGCAGCCGCAGGATGCGCTTGCCGAAATGGCGGCCCGCGCGGAACCACGTGAAGTCGCTGATCAGACAGGCGCCCAGTGCGGCGGCCAGCACCAGTCCCCCATTCATGTCGCCATCGACGGCCAGCGCCCCCGCCACCACGAGAATGGGAAAGGCGGGAATCGGCAGGCCGAGCTGCTCCACCAGCACGATGCCAAAGACAATCAGGACACCGTAATGTTCGAGCAGGTAAATGAGGTTGGGCATGGCCGCTATCTTACCGTAAAAATGCCCCTACACCTGGACGCCCTTGGGTATGGCGCTGAGCAGGGTGCGCGTGTACGGATGCACGGGATTGCGGTACAGCTCATCCGAATCGGCCAGTTCCACCACCTGCCCCTTGTGCATCACCATCACCTGGTCGGCGATGTATTTGACGACGGACAAATCGTGCGAGATGAAGATATAGGACAATCCGAATTCATCCTGCAAGTCCTGCAGCAAATTGAGCACCTGCGCCTGCACCGACACGTCCAGCGCCGACACGGATTCGTCGCACACCAGAATTTCCGGCTGCATGGTCAGGCAGCGGGCAATCGCGATGCGCTGACGCTGGCCGCCGGAAAACTCGTGCGGATAGCGGTGGAAAGCCTGTTCCGGCAAGCCCACCTTGTCGAGCAGCCAATAGGCCTTGGCGATGCGTTCCTGGTCGTTGGCGCCGATCTTGTGGATGCGCATCGGTTCGAGCAAGATCTGCCCCACCGTAAAGCGGGGGTTCAGGGACGCATACGGATTCTGGAAGATGATCTGGATGCGGCGTTTATACGGCAAATACTCCTTATTCGGCATGGCGATCAAATCCTTGCCGTGGAACATGGCCGTGCCACTCGTTGCCTGGTGCAGGCGCAGCAGGGTCAAGCCCACCGTCGTCTTGCCGGAACCGGATTCGCCCACCACGCCCAGCGTTTTTCCGCGCGGCAAAGTGAACGACACGTCCTTGACGGCCTGAAATTCACGCTTGCCGAACAGGCCCTCGCGCGTATAAAAACTTTTACTGAGGTTCTTCACCACCAGCACCGGCTCGTCGCCCGGCGTATAGCCGCGCGTGCGCTGCTTCATTTCGATGCCGGGGCCCGCTTTGCCGTCCATGTAATCAGCGATCACGGGCAAACGCCACGGGCGTTCGTCCAGCGAGGGACGGCAATGCAGCAGGGCTTTGGTATAGGCGTCGGCCGGCGCTTCAAACACTTGCCGCACTTCCCCCGTTTCGCGCACTTCGCCGTGGCGCATGACGATCACCTGGTCGGCGATCTCCCCCACCAGGCCCAGGTCGTGGGTAATGAAGAGCACAGACATCTGGTGCTTCTTTTGCAGCGCCGCGATCAGGTCCATGATCTGCTTCTGGATCGTCACGTCCAGCGCCGTCGTCGGTTCGTCGGCGATCAAGAGTTTCGGTTCGCAGGCGATCGCCATGGCGATCATCACGCGCTGCTGCTGGCCGCCCGACATCTGGCTCGGGTAGGCGTCGATCTTGGTGGCGGGGTCGGGTATGCCCACTTCCTCGAGCAGCGCCAAGGTGCGCGCCCTTGCCTGCTTGCGGTTCATTCCCATGTGCTGGCGCAACACTTCGGCGATCTGGAATCCGACGGTAAACACGGGATTCAGCGACGACATCGGCTCCTGGAAGATCATCGAGATATCCTTGCCGCACATGGTGCGCCGCTCGGCAATCGACAATTTGAGCAGGTCGCGTCCGCCAAAGTGGATGCTGGACGCGGGATCGATGATGGTGTTATCCGGCGGCAACAAGCCCATCACGGCCAGGGAGCTGACGGACTTGCCGCTGCCCGATTCGCCCACCAGGGCGACGGTGCTGTTGCGCGGCACGTTGAACGAGATGCCCTTGACGGCTTCGAACGTGGTTTTCTTGTCCAGGCGGAAGGTGACGCGCAGGTCGCGCACTTCCAACAGGTTATTCTGGTCCATGAGCAACTCCTATTTCACTTTGGGGTCGAGCGCATCGCGCAAGGCATCGGTAAACAGCGAGAACGCCGTCACCAGCACGGCCATCGCCGTGGCGGCGGCCGTCAGCTGCCACCATTTGCCCAGGATCAGTTCATTTTGTGCCTCGTTGAGCATGCTGCCCCACGAGACGGTGCCCACCGGCACGCCAAAGCCGAGGAAACTCAAAATCACTTCCGCCTTGATGAAGCCCACCACCAGAATCGACATTTGCACCAGAGCAACGTGGCTCACGTTCGGGAAGATGTGCGAAAACATCTTGCGCCAGTGCGAAGCACCGATGGCGTCGGCCGCCATCACGTATTCGCGCGCCTTGTGCTTGATGTATTCGGCGCGGATCAAGCGGTACGGCCCCGTCCAGCCCGTCAACCCAAGGATCAGCACGATGGTCAGCACGCCCTTCTGCTGCAGCACGGCCGCGACCGTCAAGATCATCAAAATCGATGGAATTGAGGTAAAAATGCTGTAGAACCAATTAAAAAAGTCATCGACGATGCCGCCGAAGTAGCCGGACACGGCGCCGAACAGGGTGCCCAGCACGACGGCCAGCAAGGCTGCCACCAGGCCCACGACGATCGACGTCTCGCCGCCCTTGATGGTTTTCTGCACGATGTCGTGGCCCCACTTGTCGGCGCCGAACGGCAAGGTTGCCGCCTTGTGCGCGATCAACTTCTTCGTCTTGCCCATGCCGGCGCGCAAGGCCGTCAAGTCGTCGGCCAGCGGGTCGGTGACGCCGTACATCTCCACGCCGGCAGAAGGGTTGCTGCCCATCTGGGCGCGCAGTTCGGCGATATCGTCGGCCAGCGGGTCGAGCACGTTGACGGGAGTGGGAGCGCTGCGCTCGTCGGACTGGGGAATGGCGCCGTCGGCGGCGCCGGCCACATCCTTGTCGGCACCGACAAACGTGGGCGGCGCATAGCTGACGGCCACTTCGTCTTCCCAGTTCGCCGCCACCAGGCCGCTGGCCGAGGCCAGCACCAGCAGGAAAAATGCGCCGACCACGGCCAGCGATACCATTGCAATCTTGTCGCCGCGCAAACGGCGCCACGCCAGGGCCCACAGGCCGGGCGATGTATGAGGTTTCGACATCGTCTCTTTCTACTTCAGTTGTACGCGAGGATCGACCGCCTGGTACAGCAGGTCGGTGAGCAGGTTGAAGAGCATGGTGGCGGCGGCAACATACACGGTGATCGCCTTGATCACCGGAAAGTCGCTGCGCTCGACGGCCAGGATCACTTCACGCCCGATGCCGGGGATGCCGAAGAAGCGCTCGAGCAGGAAAGCGCCGATCAGCAAGGCCGGCAAGTTCGACATCACATAGGTAATGATGGGAATGGCGGCATTGCGCAGCACGTGCACCCACATGATGCGGCCTTCCTTGAGGCCCTTGGCGCGCGCCGTGCGCACGTAATCCTGGTTCGCCTCGTCCAGCACGAAGGTGCGGAACAGGCGCAGGGTCGGCGCGATCGACACGGCCAGGCCGATCAGGATCGGCAGGGTGGAATAGCGCAGCAGGTTTTCCCAGAAGCTGTCGCCCCAGCCCTGCACGGGGAACAGGCCCAGCTTGTAGGCGAAGCCGTACTGGAAGACGATGATGTAGACGAGGATGGAAATCGACATGCCCACCGTGCAGGCGATCATCACCATGCGGTCCGTCAGCGAACCGCGGACAAACGCGATGGCCAGCGCCAGCGCCACGCCGAAAAACGTTTCCAGCACGGTCAGCGGAATCAAGACCATCATCGACGGTCCCAGGCGCGAAGTGATGATGTGCGACACGGATTCCCCCGTGGCCCAGCTTTGACCGAAATCAAAGGTGACGATCTGCTTGATGAAGATCCACAGCTGTACATAGTACGGCTGGTCGACGCCGAGCTGGCGGCGGATGTTGGCGATGCTTTCCGCACTAGACATCTTGCCGGCCAGGATGTAGGCGGGGTCACCGCCCACCCAGTTAAACAAGATAAACACCAGCAGGACCACGCCCAGCATGGTGGGCAGCATCTGCCACAGGCGGCGCAGGATATAAGCGAACATAATGATTCCTTGTCTTTATAAGCTGCGCTTATTTTTTAGCCGAGGCTGCAGGGGCTGGCGCGGCAGACACGGGCGCGCCCGTGCTGTCGATATCCATGTACGCCCACTCCTGGAACAGGATCGGGTGCTTCTTGTAGCCTTGCACCGACTTTTGCGCCAGCATGTTGCGGTAGCGCGCATAGCCGATCAGGGCGCCCGCATTGACTTCCAGGCGGCGCGCCATCTTGTGGAACAGCTCGTCGCGCTCGGGGCTGGCCGGCATGGCCTGGCTGGCCGCGTACCATTTATCGTACTCGGGGTCCTGGTAGCAGCCGTTGTTGTTCTGGTGCGTGTTGGGGCCGTAGAACAGCTGCATGAAGTTGTCGCCGTCCGGATAGTCGGCCAGCCATGGCGCCGTGCGCGTCTGCATCTTGCACTGCTTTTCCGTTTTCAGAATGTCGGAAAAGATCATGCGGTCGTTTTCCATGCGGATGCCCAGCGAGTTGTACGTCTTGCGCCACATTTCCGCCTGCAGCACGCCGTTGGCTTCGTTGCGCGAAGCGTAGCGGATCAGCAGCGGCTTGCCATCCGGCAAGGTACGCCAGCCGTCGGCGCCCTTCTTGTAGCCGAACTTGTCCAGCAATTTGTTTGCCAGCACGGGATCGTATTGCAGCAGGGATTTATAGTGCGGGTCGTAGCCGACGACACCGGGCGGTATCGGATAGTCGAGGCGCTTGGCCTGGCCATTCCAGATGATGCGGATTTCTTCGTCGATATTGTGCGCCATGGCAATGGCGCGGCGCAGGGCGATCTTTTCCTTGCTGAAGCCACCGAGGGTCGGGTCTTCCATATTCCAGTAGTAATAGCTGATCTCGGGATCGAGCAAGCGCGACAGTTGCACGCCCTTCTCCGCCAGCTCGGGACGCAGCTTGCCGTTCAGCAAGGCCTTCGGCGCCAGCGGGCCGTCGAGCCAGAACACGTCCGTGCCGCCGCTCTGGAAGGACAGCCAGCGCGACTGGTCTTCGATCATCACGGAAATTTCGATGCGGTCGATGGCGGGAATGCGTTTACCCTGCATCTGGCGCACGATGCGCTGGTCGTCCGGGTCGTCGCCGGCCATGAAATTCCACGCTTCCGGCAAGTGCTGCGGGTTGCGGTTCAGGACGATGCGGTTGCCGCGCGTCCATTCACCGAGCGTGTAGTAGCCGGTGCCGACGGGATTCGAGCCCACTTCGCCCTTCACGTCGCCGTATTTGTCCACCACTTCGCGCGCCACGGCGGCCGTCGGCACGTAGGCGAGGATCATGGGGAAATTGAAATCGGTCTTGGTCAGCGTGATGCGCAGGGTGTAGGGGTCGAGGATTTCCAGCCCGGCCACCTTCTTGTTGAAGTCCAGCTTGTTCGACTTGGCCGCTTCCTTGGCCAGATCGTCCAGGCCCACCACCTTGCCTTCGAACAGCCAGCTGTGCGGCGACGCCAGGCGCGGGTCGAACAGCCGCTTCCACGAATACACGTAGTCGGCCATCGTCAGTTCGCGGCGCTTGCCGCCAAACGCGGCGTCGGGCGTGTACAGGATGCCTTTTTTCAGGCGGATGGTATAGGTCTTGCCGTCGGCGGACACTTCCGGCATGGCGGCCGCCGCGCCGGGCACCACCTTCACGGGGCGCGCCAGGTAGTCATACGTGTACAGGGTGTCGAAGACGGCCTGCGTGATGTGGTTCGAATACAGGTCGCGCGCGGTGGCCGGGTCAAAACCCGTCTCGGCGGCCGGCAGGATATAGCGCAAGGTTTTCACCGGCGCGGCCGCGGGGGCAGCGTCAACGGCAACGGCGGCCAGCGGCAGGGTGGCCAGGCAGGCGAGCAGCGCCACGCGCCGCATCCATGGTGACTTCATGTAATACCCTTCATCTCGATTATCCGTCGCACCGTATTGGTGCGCTTGTACTGGCTTCCTCCTGGGATACAGGATTCCACCGCCAAAACCAGTCCATCCACGCAAGATCTGTGCCTTGCTCATCGCCAGCTCCGTCCGCATGCAGGCGAGCTGGAAAAAGGCGTAACGATAACGCATATTTTGTTCGCCGGGCGAAAAGCCGCCGTACTGGCGTGGCGCGCAGCCACGGCCGCCTGCCGCATGGGTGAAATTTTCCGCATTGCAACAAAAGCAGGTCGCCACCATGAAAAAACGCCTTGGCAAGAACCCTTACGGCCCCGAATGACAACTGTTTTTATGGCAGTACGGAAAATATGCGGCGCAGTGCAACATTGAAATAATTGCAAATATTGAAACAGGTCAATATTATAAAAAACACTGTTGTTTCCATGCTGAAAAAGCATGTGTGCGCGTTGACAGGGTTTCCCGGCAAATGGTCTTATCAATCACGGCAACGCACGATATGCCGTTTGACCCACAGCGATTGCCGACGCAGCAATCTTTATCACCCTGGCAAAGCTGTGCCGCACACAGGCCGGCCGAGCATACTTTCGGAGTTCTGAGAATGATGATGGAAACAGTGACATCCCGCTCCGTACGCCTGATCTTTTCGGGTAGCGTAGCGGCGCTCAGCCTTGGCATCATGGCTGCGCCGGCAATGGCGCAAGAGGCCAATGTACAACGTGTGGAAATTACAGGCTCGAGCATCAAACGGGCGACGGCCGAGACCGCATCGCCGGTACAGCTGATCACCCGCGACGACCTGATGAAATCGGGCAAGGCCACCGTCGCCGAATACCTGCAAACCCTCACCGCCGATGGCGCCGGCTCCCTGCCGACGGGATTCGGCAACGGTTTTGCCGCCGGTTCGACTGCCATCTCGCTGCGCGGCCTGGGCGCCACCTCGACCCTGGTCTTGCTCAATGGCCGCCGCATGGCGCCGTTCGCGCGCGCCGATGATGGCCAGAAGAGCTTTACCGACCTGTCCACCGTGCCGATGCAGATCGTCGAGCGCATCGAAATCCTCAAGGACGGCGCCTCGTCGACGTATGGCGCGGACGCCATCGCCGGCGTCGTCAACATCATCCTGCGCAAGGACTTCGAAGGCCTGACCCTGAAAGCCGACACGGGCATGTCCGGCGACAGCGACGCCAAACAGCACCGCGCCTCGCTGACCTTCGGCAAGGGCAACCTCGACACGGATAAATTCAATGTCGTCGTCAATGCCGAATACACCAAGTCGGACATGCTGATGAACAGCGACCGCGCCGGGCGCAAGTGGATAGGCAAGGGCGACCTGCGCCCGTATGGCTATGCGATCAACACCCAGTTCGCCGGCGGCTACATCAACAGCAACAACGATGCGAATGCCGCGCCGACGGGCCTGATCCGCGACCCCGTCACCAACAACTATGTATCGCTGCCCGGTTGCTCCAGCTTGTCCGTTTCCTCGCCGCAAGATCCGAAAGGCGGCTGCGTGTGGCACCACGACCAGTTCCGCTCGATGCAGCCGAAGATCGAATCGGTCAACCTGTACACGCGCGGCACCTGGCAAGTCAATGCCGACACCCAGGTGTATGCGGAAGCGGGCTACTCGAAACGCGATACGGCCTTCACCATGATCCCGCCATCGGTCACGCCCACGGTCGCCTTCCCGCCGAACGCCGGCAACAAGGCCGGTGTCATCAACTACGCCACCGGAGAGGGCACCAGCATCGTGCTGGCCGCCGGCCACCCGCAAAATCCGTATGGCGTGCCGGTGCGCGTGCGCTACCAGGCTTTCGACGTCGGCCCCAGCACGCGCAAGGCGAACAACGAGTTCAACCGCATCGTGCTTGGCGTCAAGGGCAATGCCATGGGCTGGGACTACGATGCCGGCTACACGCATTCGGAATCGAAGCTGCACCTCGATTACAGCAACATGCTGAACATGGCCGTCGTCAAGGCGGCCTTGGGCGATTCCAGCCCAAAAAACCCGTATTTCCCCTACTACATCGGTGCACAGGCAGGCAAGAATCCCGCCTCGCTGTACGCAGCCATGGTCACCAACGCCACCTCCGATTCCACGACCAAGCTCGACATTATCGACGTCAAGGCCACGCGCGAGCTGATGCAGTTGCCGGGCGGCGCCCTGGGCCTGGCCGTGGGCGCGGAACACCGTCGCGACAAACTCGACAATCCCTCGCTGACGGGCACGCAAGACGGCTCCATCAACGCCAGTTACGTGGCGGCCAAGGGCGACAGCAAGGTCTCTGCCGTGTTCCTGGAAGTGCTGGCGCCCGTGATCAAGACGGTGGAACTGTCGGGTGCCTTGCGTTACGACAAATACGACCGTTTCTCCTCGACCACGCCGAAACTGGGCGCCAAGTGGACGCCGGTCAAAACCTTCGCCGTGCGCGGCACGTATTCGGAAGGCTTCCGCGCACCGGGCCCGGCCGAAAGCAATGCCGATTCGCAATCGACGGGCACCTCGACCGTGACCGACCCCGTGCGCTGCCCGGGCGGCAACCGCCTGCCCGGCGCCAATGCCAGCGACTGCGAACTGCAGGTGGCGGCCGTCAAGGTCGGCGACCCCAGCCTCAAGCCGGAAAAATCCAAGGGCTATACCCTGGGCATCGTGTGGGATCCGTTCAACGATACCAGCCTGTCGCTCGATGGCTGGAAAATCAAGCGCGAAAACGAGATCAATCCGCTGCCGTACAACGAGGCGGCCGCCCTGCCGACGGCCATCCGTTCCGACAACAACCTGACCATCAATGGCGTCGTCACGCCGAACACGGGCACCTTGCTGATCACCAAGGCGCCATACCGCAACTCCAGCTACACGGAGATCAAGGGCATCGACCTGGACGTCAAGCAGCGCGTGCGCCTGGGCGACTACGGCCGCGCCACATTCGGCCTGACCTGGACCCACATCGCCTCGTGGGTGCGGGCCGAGTCGGCCGCCGTGCGCTACCAGTTCGCCGGCACGCATGGCAATTGCGATACGTCCAACTGCGCCGGCACGCCGAAGGACAAGATCAATCTCACCGGCTCGTGGGACCTGGGCAACTGGAACGTCAGCGGCGTGCTGAACTACCGTTCGGACATGAAAAATATCAAGTTTGAGCGCGATCCTTGCGCCTCCAAACTGGCGAACGGCACGCCGGCGCCGAACGGCTGCAAGCTCGCCTCGTTCACCACGCTTGACCTGTCAAGCCGTTGGAACTACAGCAAGCAGCTGCAACTGTTTGCCTCGATCAACAACGTGACCGACAAGATCGCCCCGCTCGACCCGCTGACCTATGGCGGCATGAGCTACAACCCGATGGATGCCAGCGGCGCCATCGGCCGCTACTTCAAACTGGGCGCCAGCTACAAGTTCTTCTAAGCTGACGCCGGCATCCTGACGCGAGGCGGTGAGCAATCACCGCCTTTTTTTCGTCTGCGACTGTGGCGCAAGGCACTCATCCACACGCCTATTGCGCCAGCGCAAACCTTACCTGCTGTGCGCCTGTAAAACTCCCTTGCAGGCCACTTGGCCCATGACCATGCCACAGGAGTGTCAGATGATGCCAACCCGCAGTCCCTCCCCTACCTTGCGCCTGCTGTGCGCAGCCTTGCTCGGCGCCTATGGCCATGCGGCCATGGCGCAGGACACCGGCGCAGCCGGTACGCCCGCCATGCAGCGGGTCGAAGTCACCGGTTCCTCCATCAAGCGCCTCGTCTCGGAAACGGCCACGCCCTTGTCCATCTTCAAGGCCGAAGACTTCGCCAAGCAGGGCCTGACGACGGCCCAGGAAGTACTCAGCAAGATCCCCGCGAACTCCTCCAGCATGGGCAGCGGCAATGCCGTCGGCGGCAACACCAGCGGCTTGCCCACGGGCGGACAGGCCAGCGCCGACTTGCGCGGCCTGGGCGGCGACAAGACCCTCGTGCTGCTGAACGGCCGGCGCATCGCCAACCACCCGTATGACGGCGCCAGCGTCGACCTGAACATCATCCCCATCGCCGCCCTCGAGCGCGTCGAAGTGCTGCGCGACGGCGCCTCGGCCATCTACGGCACGGACGCCATCGGCGGCGTCATCAACTTCATCACCAAGCGCTCGGTAAATGTCACGAACATCACCGCCGAAGTCATCGCTCCGCAGCACAAGGGCGCCGACGAGCACCGCCTCAACCTGTCGACGGGCTTTGGCGAACTCGACACGGATGGCTACAATATTTTTGGCGTGCTCGACTACCACAAGCAAAAAGTGCTGACTTCGCAAGACCGCGCCTTCTCGGCGACCGGCATCGTCCCGTCGCGCGGCCTGTCGATTACCAGCGGCACCACTTTCCCCGGCAATTACTTTGATGCGGCAGCCAATGGCGGCGATGGGCTGGCCGGCAACCCCTACGCGGCCAGCGGCTGTCTGCCTCCGCTGTCGGTGCCGGCCGTGCCGGCGAACGGCACTTGCCGCCAGGACTACACGCGGCAGATCGACGACTTGCCTGCCCAGCAACAACTGGCCTTCTTCGGCAAGGGCGCCTTCAAGCTGGGCGGCGGGCACCTGGCCACCGTCGAATATTTGCATTCGGATAACAAGGTCAAGGCACGCACGGCGCCGCCGCCGCAAACGGGCTTGATCTTGCCCAATACCAGCAAATACTATCCGGGCAATGCGGGTGGCGTGCCGGCCCAGCCGGGCTTGTCCGGCCAGCCGCTGAGCGTCAACTGGCGTCCCGTGGAAGCGGGCCAGCGGCAGATCGATTCGACCGGCAAGGCGGACCGCCTGGTGCTGGCCCTGGAAGGCGAGCTGGCGGGCTGGGATTACAAGACGGGGCTGAGCCATGCGATCAGCAAGTCATCGGAGAAATTCACGAACGGCTATGTGCAGGATGCATCGTTTGCGGCCGGCGTGCTGAACGGCATACTGAATCCGTTCGGCGTGCAGGATGCGGCCGGCAAGGCTTACCTGGCCAGCACGGCCCTGCGCGGCGAAGTGCAGAACGCCAGGGTCACCACCACGGGCTTCGACGTCAAGGGCAGCCGCGACCTGATGCAGCTGGCCGGCGGCCCGCTGGCCATCGCGCTGGGCGGCGAAGTGCGGCGCGAAAAGGCCAACTTCAATGTCAACCGCGACATCGCCGGCCAGGCCGCCAGTTCCGGCCTGTCCGGCTCGCTGTCGAAGAGCGGCGCACGCACGATCCAGGCCGTGTTCGGCGAAGTCAACTTGCCGCTGATCAAGGACCTGGAAGTACAGCTGGCGGCCCGCTTCGACCATTACAGCGACGTGGGCAGCACCACCAATCCGAAGCTGGCCCTGCGCTACCAGGCCAGCAGCGCGCTGGTGCTGCGCGGCTCGGCCAGCACGGGTTTCCGCGCGCCCACCCTGTTCGAGAAGAACGCGCCGCCATCGAAGAACGATACCAACGATACCTATGACGACCCGATCTTGTGCCCCGGTGGCGTGCCGCAACCGGGCGCCAACCCCTTGCGCGATTGCGACTTGCAGCAATTCAAGCTGCAAGGCGGCAATGAAAAGCTGAAACCGGAGAAATCCACCACCTTTGCCTTCGGCGTCGTGGTCGAACCCATCAAGGAAGTCACCGTCGCCGTCGATTACTGGAACATCCATTTGAAGGACAAGATTTCATCCTTGCCCGAGCAATCGATCTTCGGCAACTACGAGAAATACAAGGCCTTGTTCCTGCGCAATCCCGACGGTTCGCCCTACGCCATTCTCGACCTGAACGATAACATCGGCGAAGTGAAAACCGACGGCATCGATGTCAGCCTGAATGCGCGCCTGGGACGCGGCGCCTACGGCGACTTCAGCGTGTCGGTCGACGGCACCTGGACCCACAAATACGACTACCAGAACGAGCGCAATGGCCCCTTCATCGCCAATGTGGGCCGCTATGCGGACAACAATCCCGTATTCCGCTGGAAACATACGGCCGCGCTGAACTGGCGCATGGGCAATTGGGGCGCCACCGTGTCGCAATCGTTCAAGTCCGGCTACACGGACCAGAACAATGTGGACCCGCAGTACAAGCACGATGTGCCCTCGTACAGCCTGCTCAACGTGTCGGGCAGCTACGCGTGGAAGGGCTTGCTGCTGACGGCGGGCGTGAAAAACCTGCTGGACAAGGAACCGCCGTTCTCTAACCAGGGCACCTTGTTCCAGAAAGGTTATGACCCGCGCTACACGGACCCGGTCGGACGCGCGTATTACCTGCGTGGCAGCTATACGTTTTAAGGGAAATTTGCAGAGTAATGGATAAAACAGGCAGCGCTGGCAACAGTGTGCCAGCAACAGAAAAGCGGCGCCATCAGCGATGATGTGCGCCGTTTTATTTTACGCATCTGAGCAAGGCTGGCAAGGGTTCACGATACTTTATTACTGAAGGATTATAAAAAAAACAGGAAAATGTTGCATTTTGTCCAAAAAGTCCGCACGAAATTGACAATCTGAATCGTGAATGTTTTGATGAGGGCCCTGAAAATTTACAGAATTTTCATTGGTGGATTTTCAAAAAGGCAAATAAATTGTTGGCAAGCAACAAGTTATTTCAAAATAATTGCCGCCTTTATCACAATAACAAGGAATTTCAGATGATGATAGAAAATGTAATATCGCGGTCGCTGCGCCTGATGTTTGCAGGCGGCATGGCCCTGGGCATGCACGCCGCGTATGCGCAAGAAACAACAGATGGCACCATGCAGCGCGTGGAAGTCACGGGTTCGAGCATCAAGCGCATCGCTTCCGAAGCGTCGCTGCCGGTGCAGTCGTTCAACCAGAAAGACATCAAGAAAACCGGCGTCACCACGGTGACCGATTTCATCCAGCAAATTCCGGCGATGCAGGGCTTCTCCGTGGCCGGCGATTCGGTGGGCGGCGGCGGCGGCGGCGTCACCACGGCTTCGATCCACGATATCGGCGCAGCCTACACGCTGGTGCTGCTGAACGGCCGCCGCGTAGCGCCATCCAATTCCGGCACCACCATCGATCTGAACTCGATCCCCCTGTCGGCCATCGAGCGCGTGGAAGTGCTGACGGACGGCGCCTCGGCACTGTACGGCGCCGACGCCATCGCCGGCGTGGTCAATTTCATCCTGAAAAAAGGCGCATCGCCGCTGGAAATCAATGCCAAGTACTCGCGTCCTGAAGAAAAAGGCGGCGCCAGCAACTCGATTTCGATCAGCAAGGGCTTCGGCGACATCGACGAAGACGGCTACAGCATCTTCGTGTCGGCCAGCCATGACGAACAAAAGTCGCTGAAAGCCTCGCAGCGCAGCTTCGCGAAAAGCGGCATCATCAATTTCAACGATCCGAAGACCGGCAAGGCACTGCAATTCATCAATGGTTCCTCGCGTTCAGCCCCTGGCAATGCCACGGTCGATTACAACCGCACCGATGCGAACGGTAATGTGGTCATCGATCCGGAGACCAACAAGCCCTTCGTCGACAACGTCAACCTGAACCCGTACGCACTAGCCCATGGCGGCAAATGCGCCGCCAGCAACATGGATTTCTATGGCGACGGCAACTGCTATTTCGATTCGCCATCGACCATCGAAATCAATCCTGAATCGAAGCGCGACGCCATCTTCAGCTCGGGTACCGTCAAACTGGGAAAAACCGGCTTCCAGGGCTTCTACGACCTCGCTTACACTGAAGCGCGCGTCATCGCCAGCATTGCGCCGTACCCGGCCGATTTCTCCGTCGACGTCGGCTCGCCGCTGTTCAACAAATACCTGGCGCCGAACCTGACGCCAGCGCAATTGGCCAACGCCACGGGCGCCGTCGCCAAATACCGCCTGTCGGAAATGGGCAACCGCGTGTACGACTACGGCACCAAGGCCACGCATATCGTCGCCGGTGTTGACGGCAATGCATTCGGCTGGGATATCAACTCGGCCGTGACGTACTCGAAAAACAAGCAGACGCAGAAATACGTCAGCGGCTTCCCGCTGGCCGACAAGTTCGACGCGCAAGTCGCCGCCGGCAACATCGACCCGTTCGCCTATCCTGTCGGCGCCATGCCGGACGCCATGCGCCAGGCCCTGCTGGGCACGGGTTTCAGCGGCACCTACAACACGCAAACCGTGGAAATGAAAGGCATCGATGGCCGCGCTTCTCGTTCCGTGTTCTCACTGCCAGGCGGCACGGCCATGCTGGGCGTGGGCGCCGACTTCCGCAACACCTCGTACAAGGTGCAACAGGCGGACGTCGCCAAGCAGGCGCAAATCCTGTTTGACAATGCACAAGTCGATAGCGAATACGCACGCGACAATGCGGGCGCGTATGCCGAGCTGATGCTGCCGATTTCGAAGAAACTGGAAATGACCGGCTCGCTGCGTTATGACCAGATCGGCGCCATCGACAACAAGCTGACGGGCAAGACGGTTGGCAAGAAAGAAAACGCCACCACCTGGAAAGTCAGCGGCAAGTACTCGGCAACCAAGAGCCTGATGTTCCGCGCCGCTGCCGGCACCGGTTTCCGCGCCGCCAGCATGCAGGAAATCGCCGGACCGCTGGAAGACTGGGGCGTTACCGGTGGTAACTATCAATGTCCGCTGACGGCAGCGAACGGCATGGGCGGTCACCCGCTGGCCAGCTACTGCAGTGGCGTTGGACGCCAGCAGTTCGAAGCCTTCCAGGGCGGCAATCCGGAATTGAAACCGGAAACGTCGAAGCAATGGAGCATCGGTACCGTGTTCGAGCCGATCGACAGCCTGTCGATGTCGTTCGACCTGTGGAACGTGCAGATCAACGATCAGGTCACGGCGGTCTCCGAAGGCCTGATCTTCAACAATCCAGCCAAATACGCCGACCTGTTCACCACCAAGCACATCACCTCGACGGGCAAGGACGTGCTGGCCGTTAAACTGCTGCCAATTAACATCGGCAAGGTGGAAAACCGCGGTATCGACTACGACTTCACCCACAAGATGAAGTTGCTGGACGGCCGCCTGACGAGCCGCCTGATGGGTACCTACCTGCTGCGCTCGCGCTACACGACGCCAGGCACCAATGATCAATGGGAAACCAGCCTGAATCGTTACGGTTCGAACGACAAGGTCAGCTTCCGCAACATCATCCGCGCCACCACCACGTTTGAGACGGCCAAGTTCACGCATACGCTGAGCGCCAGCTATCGCAATGGCTACACGGACAAGGAACAGACAGCCAAAGGCTGCGCCGTGATCGTCGCCGGCAGCCCAGGCGAATGCTATGGCATCCAGCTGGAAGTGCCGAGCTACACCACCTTCGACTTCCAGACGGCTTACCGTCCGCTGAAGAACGTGGAAGTCACGGCTGGCATCCTGAACCTGTTCGACCGCGATCCGCCGTTCACCCTGCGTAACACGGGTTCGCATCAAGTGGGCTACAACCCATCGTACTCGAGCGCCCTGGGCCGCCAGTTCTACCTGAGCGGTTCCTACAAGTTCTAAGCGGATTGCATCAGCTGAAAACTGAAAAAGCCCGGAAAGCTTAGCTTTCCGGGCTTTTTTTCATGCTGCGCGGCACTTTATTCCTGATCGCCCTGCAGGCGGCGCTGCTTCACGGCCGCCGCCAGGTTTTCCAGCACGGCCACGCTGGCGCTCCAGTCGATGCAGCCGTCCGTGACGGACTGGCCGTAGATCAATTCCTTGCCCGGGATCAAATCCTGGCGCCCCGCCACCAGATGCGATTCCACCATCACGCCAACGATGCGGCCATCGCCGCCTGCCACCTGGCTGGCGATGTCGGCACACACGGGGATCTGGTTTTCCGGCTTTTTCGAGCTGTTCGCATGCGAGGCGTCGATCATCAGGCGCGCCGCCAGGCCCTGCGCGGCGATGGCCTTGCACGCCTCGTCCACGCTGGCCGCGTCATAGTTCGGGGTTTTTCCACCGCGCAAGATGATGTGGCAATCCTCGTTGCCGTTGGTCGACACGATGGCCGAGTGGCCGCCCTTCGTGACGGAAAGAAAATGGTGCGGCTGCGAGGCGGCCTTGATGGCTTCCACGGCAATTTTCACGTTGCCGTCCGTGCCATTCTTGAAGCCGACCGGACAGGACAGTCCCGACGCCAGTTCGCGGTGCACCTGCGACTCCGTCGTGCGCGCGCCGATGGCACCCCAGCTGATCAGGTCGGCGATGTATTGCGGGCTGATGACGTCGAGGAATTCGGTGCCGGCCGGCAAGCCCAGCTCATTGATATCGCGCAACAGTTCGCGCGCCATGCGCAAGCCGTCGTTGATGCGGAAGCTGTTGTCCATGTACGGATCGTTGATCAGGCCCTTCCAGCCCACCGTGGTGCGCGGCTTCTCGAAGTAGACGCGCATGACGATTTCCAGTTCGCCCGCAAAACGCGCGCGTTCCTTGACCAGCAGGCGCGCATATTCCATCGCCGCCTTGGTGTCGTGAATGGAGCAAGGCCCGATCACCACCATCAGGCGGTCGTCCTGGCCATGCAGGATACGGTGCAAGGCAATGCGGGCGCTGGCGGCGGTCTGTTCGGCTTGCTCCGAGCAGGCGAATTCGCGGATCAGGTGGGACGGCGGGGTCAGTTCCTTCATTTCGCGAATGCGCAAATCATCGGTGCGGGGCATCATTTTCTCCAAAATTTAAGGAAGGGTAAAACATCTGGGTAAAAAAAAACCGCCATCAGTGGCGGTTTTTTAGAATTTGCTGGGATCTCGTTTTGCTGCTACGTGAACCGACCGCTACTCCACCGCCTTTGGGTTGGAATTGCTAAAGTAAAAATAAGCGGTAAAAAAGTGGCGAGCGAACATGCGAGTCATCCGTAAGTGATGAACGACTATAAACCTAAATTGCAAGGGTTGGCAAGCATATTTGTCGGCAAAGCCGCATGCCGCTGCCGTTTTACACTGCATAAGCCGCAAAAAAGCATAAAAAGTTGCGCACGGTGAATCTCGCTGTGACGCTGCATACCGGGCGCCACCGCTGTGCCCGTCGTGGCAACCACGCCACGCCAGCCATTCTATCGACGACAAGCAGGACACTCCTTGATCCATATCTAGTCCCGGCATCGCCGCACGGACAAAACTCAAGGACGTATCGACGACCTTTGATTGCCTGACCTTTCCGGAGAACCGCATGATCCCTACACCATCCTTGCAATCCCCTGCCTTTTCACCACCCAGACTGGGCCTGGCGCTGGCCAGTGCACTGCTGAGTCTACCCGTTTTGGCACAAGATGCCGCGCCCATTGCCCGCGTGGAAATCACCGGCTCGAACATCCGCCGCGCCCAGGCGGAAACGGCATCGGCCGTACAAACCCTGAACGCGGCCGACATTGAAAAATCGGGCAAGTCCAGCGTGGCCGAACTGCTGCAGACCCTGGCCGTCGACAACCAGGGCTCGGTGCCCACCACCTTCGGCAACGGCTTTGCCGCCGGCGCTTCCGGCGTGTCGCTGCGGGGCCTGGGCACGGCCTCGACCCTGGTGCTGCTGAATGGCCGCAGGGTGGCGCCGTATGGCCTGGCCGACGATGGCCAGAAAGTGTTCGCCGACCTGAACATCATTCCCCTGGAAGCGGTGGAGCGGGTGGAAATCCTCAAGGATGGCGCCTCGGCCATCTACGGTTCGGACGCCATCGCCGGCGTGGTCAACGTGATCCTGCGGCGCGACTACCAGGGCACGGCCATCAAGGGCAATTACGGCAAGACGAAGGAGTGGGACGGGCGCGACGCGCGCGCCGCCATCACGCACGGCTTCGGCGACATCGATACAGACCGCTACAACGTGCTGCTGAACCTCGAATACAGCGAAAAGGCCGCCATCTGGAACCGCGACCGGGCCGGGCGGGGCGCCGTCGGCCGCAGCGACTTGCGCGACCTGGGTTTCAGTGCGCAGGAATCGCTGAGCGGCGCGGGCGCCATCACCACCAACAATGCAGCCGGCAGCGCCGTCAACGGCAATGTGCGCAATCCCGACACGCTCGACTACTACAACCGCGGCAACCTGGCCGGCGCGGACTTTACGCGCACCTTCCCCGGCGCCGCCTGCGGCAACTTCACCACGCATCCGCAGGGCGATCCGGGCGGCGGCTGCCTGACCGATGCCGCACAGCAATATGGCCAGATCCAGCCGAAACAGAAGAACATCAACTTCTTCGGCCGTGGCGCCTGGCAGCTGACGCCAGCGTTGCAAACGTATGCCGAACTGAACCTGTATCACAGCGAATCGCACTCGGCCACCACGCCCTCGACGGTCAGCGGCTCGGTCGGCTACCCGGGCGGCCCCGTCAGCAATGCGGGCGTGTCGCTCGGTGCCGCCCACCCCGACAATCCGTATTTCGGCACGGCGGCGCGGCTGCGCTACCTGGCGGCCGACGTGGGGCCGCGCCTGTCGGAAGTCCAATCCACCTTCACGCGCTTTGTCGCCGGCATCAAGGGCACGGTGGCGGGCTGGGATATCGACAGCGCCTTGCTGTACTCGCAAAACAAGGTCTCGAACGACCTGGACGGCTACCTGCAGCGCGACGTCGCCTTCGCCCTGCTCAATCCGACTTCCGCCAACGTGGCGGCGGCCAGCCTGAACCCCGCGTATGCGGCCCTGCCGGCCGGCAGCCTGTGGCGCATCGCGGAAAACGCGGGCCTCAATTCGGCCGAACTGTACGCGGCCCTGTCGCCGCGCATCTCGAACGATGCCAAGACGCATATCGCGCAGATCGACTTCAAGGCCAGCCGCGAAATGGCCAAGCTCGACGGCGGCGGCCTGGGCGTGGCCGTGGGCGCGGAATTCCGCCACGAATCAACGGAACTCAAGCCCACCACCGGCACGGAACGGGGCAACATCATTGGCCTCGGTTATTCCGCCTACAAAGGCAGCCGCAATGCCTCCGCCATCTATGCGGAAGTGCTGGCGCCCGTGCTGAAGACCGTGGAACTGTCGGGCGCCCTGCGCGCCGACCATTTCACGGACGTGGGCAACTCTTACACACCGAAAGTGGGCGTGAAATGGACGCCCGTGCGCGAACTGGCCTTGCGCGGCACCTTCGCCAAGGGTTTCCGCGCCCCCAGCGCGGCGGAAAACGGTGTCGGCGGCCTGGCCGCATTCTCCACGGCCAGCGATCCGCTGCGCTGCGCGCTGGGCGTGGAAGTGGCCTGCGATCCCGCGCCGATCGCCGTCATCACCTCGCCCAATCCGAATCTGTCGCCCGAGCGTTCGCGCAGCTTTTCCGTGGGTGCCGTGTGGGATCCGCTGCCGCGTACCAGCATTTCCGTCGACCTGTGGCAAATCCGCCGCAAGAATGAAATCAACCAGGAGCAGACGGATGCGGCCATTGCCGCCGGCAGCGTGGCGCGCGACCCGTCCACGGCCACCGGCATCGCCGGCGATCCGGGCGCCATTACGGCCGTGCTGGCCAACTATGTGAATTCCGCGCAAACGACGGTGCGCGGCATCGATATCGACGCCCGCCAGCGCTTCAACCTGGGCAGCGACTATGGCAACCTGGTGTTCGACCTGAAATGGACGCATTTGTACAAATGGCTGCGCACGGAACAGGACGGCACGCAACGCGATTTTGCCGGCACGCATGGTAATTGCGACGTGTCCAACTGCATGGGCACGCCGGACGACCGCATCAATCTGGGCGCCACCTGGGAACGCCAGAACTGGCGGGTCAGCGCCAACGTCAACTACCGCGCGCCGCTCGACAACATACTGTTCAAGAATGACCCGGACGGCTGCGCCACGCACTTCGCCGACGGCACGGATGCGCCGCGCGGCTGCCGCATCGCCTCGTTCACCACGGTGGACCTGACGGCCCGCTGGCTGGCCACGCCCAAGCTGGAAGTGTTTGCAACGGTGCAAAACCTGTTCGACAAGATCGCCCCGCTCGATCCGCTGACGTATGGCGCCACGGGCTACAACCCGCTCGATTATGCGGGCGCGGCGGGACGCTTTATCAGTGCGGGGGTGAAATACAAGTTTTGATCTGTATCAACGTGCCGGACGTGTCGGGGGTTGCAGGAACCGCCGGTGCCTGCAACGCCCGTTCAAGTACCTAGGCCGTGCCGCCGACCGTGATGCCATCCAGGCGCAGGGTCGGCTGCCCTACGCCCACGGGCACGCTTTGCCCCTCCTTGCCGCACACGCCCACGCCCGAGTCCAGGCGCATGTCGTTGCCGATCATGGAAACGCGGTTGAGCACGTCCGGGCCGTTGCCGATCAGGGTCGCGCCCTTCACGGGGTAGCTGAGTTTGCCGTTTTCGATCATGTACGCCTCGCTGGCCGAGAAGACGAACTTGCCGTTCGTGATATCGACCTGGCCGCCGCCGAAGTTGACGGCATACAAGCCGTTTTTGACGGATGCAAGGATTTCGCCCGGGTCCTTGTCACCGCCCAGCATATACGTATTCGTCATGCGCGGCATGGGCAGGTGGGCAAACGATTCGCGGCGCGCATTGCCCGTCACGGGCATCTTCATCAGGCGCGCATTCATCGTGTCCTGGATGTAACCTTTCAGGATGCCATCCTCGATCAGGGTCGTGCACTGCGTGGGGTTGCCCTCATCGTCGATATTCAGCGAGCCGCGGCGGCCAGCCAGGGTGCCGTCATCGACCACGGTGACGCCCTTGGCCGCCACGCGCTCGCCGATACGCCCGGAAAACGCGGACGAGCCCTTGCGGTTGAAATCGCCTTCCAGGCCATGGCCGATGGCTTCGTGCAGCAGGATGCCGGGCCAGCCCGGGCCCAGCACGATGGTCATGGGGCCGGCGGGCGCCGGGCGCGCTTCCAGGTTCACCAGGGCAGAATTGACGGCGTCCGTCGCGTATTGTTCCAGCACGGCATCACTGAAATAATCATAGCTGAAACGCCCGCCGCCACCGGCCGAGCCCGTTTCGCGGCGGCCATTCTGCTCGGCGATGACCGTCACTGACACGCGCACCAGCGGACGGATGTCGGCCGCCAGCACGCCGTCGCTGCGCAGCACCAGCACCACGTCGTATTCGCCGGCCAGGCCCGCCATCACTTGCACCACCCGGGGGTCTTTCGCGCGCGCCATCTTTTCCACGCGTTCCAGCAGTTGCACCTTGGCCGTGGCATCGAGCGAAGCGAGCGGATCATTGGGCAGGTACAAGGAACGCCCGCCCTGCGCCAGCGTCCGGCCCGCGATCTTGATCTTGCCGCTACCGGCGCGCGCGATGGTGCGCGTGGCCGCCGCCGCTTCCAGCAGGGCCCGCTCGGAAATGTCGTCGGAATACGCAAACGCCGTCTTGTCGCCGGACACGGCGCGCACGCCCACGCCCTGGTCGATGGAAAAACTGCCCGTCTTGACGATACCCTCTTCCAGGCTCCAGCCTTCGCTCCTGGTCGACTGGAAGTACAGGTCAGCGTAATCGACCTTGTGCGTAAACATCGTGCCCAGGGCTTTCAACAGCTTGTCTTCATCCAGGCCGAACGGCGTGAGCAGGATATCGCGCGCCACAGCAAGGCTGGACAGATTGGGTTCAAATGGGATCATGACTCTTTCTCAACATTCAATTTACATGGTGCGGTGGGCGAGCGCCGGCAAGGACTCGCGCACGCCGGCCAAAAACACCAGGTCGATCTCGCCGCTGACCACGCCCTCGCCTTCGGGCAACACGGCCTTCACTTCGCCCCACGGATCGATCAGCATGCTGTGGCCCCAGGTGCGGCGGCCGTTCGGATGCAGGCCGCCCTGCGCCGAGGCCAGCACATAGCACTGGTTTTCGATGGCGCGCGCGCGCAGCAGCACTTCCCAGTGGGCGCTGCCCGTCGTGTGGGTAAACGCGGCCGGCACGACGATCAATGCGCAATCGCCCATGGCGCGGTACAGTTCGGGAAAGCGCAGGTCATAGCAGATGGACAGGCCGACGCGGCCGAACGGCGTCTCGATGGCACGCACCTGCGCGCCGGGCACGATGGTGCGCGATTCGTTGTACGACTCGGCGCCGCGCGTAAAGCCGAACAGGTGGATCTTGTCGTAGCGGCCGGCCGGCTCGCCTTGCGGGTCGTACACCAGCGTGGTGTTCAAGACCTTGCCCTCCTCGCCGGAAATCAGGGGC
This sequence comes from Janthinobacterium sp. GW460-12-1-14-LB5, assembly GCF_059423585.1. Taxonomy (NCBI): domain Bacteria; kingdom Pseudomonadati; phylum Pseudomonadota; class Betaproteobacteria; order Burkholderiales; family Oxalobacteraceae; genus Janthinobacterium; species Janthinobacterium sp. GW460-12-1-14-LB5. The sequence goes on from NZ_JBWKYD010000009.1 coordinate 88,437, forward strand.
AAGGTGCCGCCGATCAGCCAGATGCCGTGCTGGCGCGCCATCTGCGCCATGCCATCCTGGATCGGCCCGTGGCCGGGCTGTTCCGCATGAGCCAGCTTGTCCGTTTCCTGCTTGCCCATGATGGCCCAGTATTCGGGCAGCACCACCAGCTGCGCGCCACCGGCCGCAGCTTGCGCCACCAGGCGCCGTGCCGTGGCCAGGTTGTCTTCCACGGACGGCGAGGAAATCATTTGTACCGCTGCGACTGTATGCATCATTGCCACCTCTTATCCATTCGAACGCCTCGCTTATTTCGCCACGGCCTCCGCCGCCGCGGCGGCAGGCAAGGCGACAGGCTCCAATTTACCACCATCGAGCTTGGTCACGACGGGCGCCTTCCACGGGCCGGCGATCTGCATGTGGTAAGTGAGCGCCTTCATCACGGGGGCGCGCAGGAACAGCTGCGCCAGGAAGCTGCCCAGGCCGATGACGGGGTTGACGGCCAGCGCGTACACGAGCGGTCCCGTGCCCAGGTTAAATTCCGGGATCACCACCACGTGCAGATTCGTCGTTTCATTGGCAATATCGGCCGTGCCATCCATCAGCACCGTGGCCGCCACGCCGTGCATCTTGAGGTTGTCGGTGGTCACCACGCCCCGCTTGATGCTGGCGTTGGCCGTGATGCCGTCGAAGGCCAGGCCTTCGGAAAACACATCGTGGAAATCGAGTTTCAGCAAGCGGGGCAAGGCTTGCAGGCTGAGCACGCCCAACAGCTTGGCCGCGCCCGGATCCTGCTTGAGGAACTGCCCCGACTCCACGTTCATTTCGATCTGCCCCGACAGGGTGGGAATATCGAGCGAATACGGCAAGCCGTTCCAGGCGATGTCGCCGCTCAGTCGGCCCTTGCCGCGACGCACCGTATCGGCAAAGCCGAAGCGGTCGAGCAGCTTGCCCGCATCGACGATATCGAGGCCGAAACGCAGGCTGGTCGTGCTTAGTCCATCCTTGATGACCCATTTGCCATTGCCGCTCAGGGCGCCATCGGGGTTCGACAGTTGCAGCTTGCCCACGCGCCACTCGCGCCCGCCCGCCGCCATGGTGTTATAGGCCTGCAACTCCAGCCGGCCGATCTTCTTGTTGAACAGTTCAAATTGCTCGGCAACAATATCGAGCGAGGGGATCGACTGGGCGCCGCTCTTTCCCTCCAGCAAATTCTTCACATCGTTGGCGGCCGACTCCGGAATGATCAGCGACGACAGGCGCGCCGTCATCTTGCCCAGGCCGGACGGCGTTTCCAGCCACGTCACATAGCCTGACACTTGTTTTGCATCAATATTGGCTTGCCATACATCCTTTTGGTGCGTGGCGCCGACCACCACGTTTTCCAGCTTGCGCTCGCCCAGCATCAGTTCGCTGGCACGGGCCGCCATCATGTCCGGCACCACGTATTGCGCGATATCGGGAGCGTCGCCATCGGCCTCGGCGGAGGCCGCGGCGCTGCCGGCGATCTCGCTGCCGGCGGCGATCCAGCTGTCCACGTCCAGGGTTTTCAAATTCACATTGAGCATCATGCCGCTGTCCGGTTCCGGCGCCGGCACGTTCACGCCGATGCCGCCGCGCACCAGGCGCCAGGCGTCCTTACCCTGTTTCTGGCGCTGGTAGCGCGCGGCGATGCCGGACCCCAGCGCGATGCGGATCTCGTCCGTGCGCAGGCCGGCCCCGTTGGCCGCATTGCCCGTCAGGGTGAATTTCACGGGCAGGCTGTCGCCGGCCGGCTTTTTCAGGGGAGCGGGGAAATCCAGGCCCAGGCCCGTCAGCGGCGACTCCACATTGACGACCACCTGGTGGTCGCGCGCCGTGATCAGGCCGCTGTAGCGGGCGCCGCCATTCAAATGTTTCGCCAGGCGCTGCAGCACGGGCGCCGGATACGTCTTGCGCAAACCGTCGATGGTCATGTTGCCGGCAATCTTGACCTGGATGGAATTGTCGGCCTGCGTGCCGCCCGAGATGGCCAGCGGCCCGCCCAGCAGGCTGCCGTTCAAGCCATTCAGGTTGACGCCCTTTTCGTTGAATTCGATCTTGCCCTGCGTGCCCAGCACGGGCGGCATGTCGTGGAACAGCACCACGTCGTTTCCCGCCAGCTGCAGGCTGCCCTGCACGGTCGCTTCCAGCATGCGCTCGATCGGCAAGTGCAATTTGAGGGCCAGTTTGGCGTTGCCCGTCGCTGTCGTTTCATCCGTGAAATGCTCGATCCAGCCCAGCACGGGGCTGGCCGTCACATACTTGAGGAATTCCTGCATCGGGCCGGCCGCGTTGCCGTCGATATCGAGCAAGGTGTCGAACACGGTCAGGTCGGGGATCACGGCTTTGACATTCGTCAAGGCCACGCCGCCCGTGGTGGCCGTGTCGCCGCGGATTTCCATGCGCGCCCGCTCGAAGACGAAGCTGCCCTTGATCTTTTCCGCCTGCGGCCACAGGGGCGCCTTGCCGGCCAGCGGCCCGCTTTCCGCAAATTCGCCGGGCGCATAATTCAGGGTGCCGTTCTCGAGCTTGCCGGCGATACGGAAATCGCCCCGGTTGCGCTGGGCGGGCGTGTCGGCCTTGAAGGGGAAATGCTCGAGTTCGCCACGCAGGCGCAGGCTGACATCGCGCGCCACGCCGCCTTCCAGCGCGCCCGTCAGCCAGTGGCGCAGGTGCTCGGGCGTTTGCAGCGGCAGATAGCGGCCGATGGTGTTGATCTGGAAATTGTCGATCGACCCCGTCAAGTCGACCTGGCCCAGGTTCTTGCCGTCGAGCGGCAGGCGGTGCGTGCCTTGCAAGGCGACGCGCAAGCCTTGCTGATTGAAGTCGAGCTTGTCCAGTTCGACCTGCAGCATATTGGCCGCTTCGAAGGTCCAGCGCGCCTGCATGGCGAATTGTTCGAACGGCATGGCCGGTTCGCTCAAGTACGTGGGCAATTGCAGCACCAGGTCCTGCGCGTCGATGGCAATGCTGCCGCCCTTGTCGCTGGCGTCGATGCTGCCGCTCAAATGGTCGAAACCGGGGATGGCGGGGGCGGCGGCCTGCGCGGGGCTGCTCGCCGTCTTCGCCACGGCCAGTTGCGCCGGCTGCGCATTCAGGCCCAGGCCGATGAGCTTGCCGCGCAGGCGGTAGCTGGCGGGCGCGGCCATGTCGCCCTCCCATTGCGCGGAAAAATCCTGCAGGCGGCCGCGCGGCGCCAGGGCGTCGAGGCGCTGGCGCTGCTGCTCGCCCAGCGGCAGTTTGTCGGCCAGCGCGGCCAGGGTTTGCAAATCGAGCGACTTGGCCGCGATTTCCGTGCGCGCCGGCTTGCGCTTCGTGGCGGCAATAAAGCGCTCGGACAAGGTCGTGGGCGGCAGGCTGAGGCCATCGCGGGTTTCTACTGCGAAATTCGTCAATTCCACCTGATGGCCATTCGCGCCAAAGGTGGGTTTGCCGTCCGGCACCTGCGCCGACAACTCTTCTTTGGCGGAAATGCGCCCGCTCACCGACAGCAGGTCGAGCGGGGCGATATGCTCGCCCAGCCGCGCCTGCACGTCCGTCAAGCCCACGTCGGCCGTGAAACCGGCCAGGCGCGCGTGATCCAGGCTCAGCCAGGCGCGCAGGGCGCCCTTGCCCTGGCTCAGTTCGAACGGATAATCGAGGTAGCGGCGCCAGGCGGCCAGGTCGGCGTTTTTCAGGTCCGCGTACAACTCGCCCTTCCACATCGATACATCCGAGATGCGCGTGCTGAAAGGGGGATGGGTGAAGTGAGCGCGCACATCGATGGGCGCGGCCAGGCTGGCCGGCGGCGTGGCCTGCAAGCCCAGGCGGTGGCTGCGCCAGCGGTTGCGCAGCAGCAAGTTGACCTGCGACAAAGCCAGCTCCGGCGTGCCGCGCGCTTCGTCCGTCCAGCGCACCTTGCCGTCGCGGATGATGACGTCATGCTGCGACAGCAGCCAGTCGGCGCCCTTGCCATCGCTGCCTTGCGTGCTGTCGATCAATACCCCGGCCACGTACAGCTTGCCATCCAGGCTGCGCCGCACGTCCAGGTCGGGCCGCGTGATTTCCAGGGTCGTGAAGCGCACGGAGCCGAGCACGCTCCACCACGACACGGTGGCCGATATGCTCGGCAGGCTCAACGCCTGGCGGCCCGCCTGGTCGCGCAGGGTCACGTCGCCGAGGAAGAGATTCGGCCGCAGGCCGTGCCAGGAGGCATAAATGCGCGCGATGCTGACGGGGTTGCCCAGCGCGCGGCTGGCCGCCCGCTCGATATCGCCCTTGTAATAATCGATATTCGGCAAGATCGCGTAGCGCAGGAACAAAAACAGCACGGCGAAGGCGAAATACGCGAGCAGCACCAGTTTGACGGTAAAACCCAGCACATGGTGGGTGGCCAGGTTGGCCATGCGATAGGCGGCACGCAGCCGCTGCCAGCGCAGGGCCAGTGGCACATGTTCTGTCACGCTTGCTTCTGGCGGTTTTTGCATCAATAAGCTAATAAACTGGCCCGGCGTCAAATAATGGCAAAAATCGTCTGCATTCGTGGTGCGCGCCTGCATCCTTGCGCTTGCGTCAGAGCAAAGCCTCCCTTACCATCGTCCGGAAGAGCACGCACTGCCGGCGGCTTAGCGCCAGCGGCACAATTTTACCGCATCCCCCGCCGTTCGCAGCCAAGTTAAACAAGAACATGCACGCAGCATCCACGAGACACTTACCGATACCATGAGCACACAGCCTTTGATTTCCGCCTCCCGTTTCTACCAGCGCTGGCTGGACGCCGCCCCCGAGCGCGCCGCGCAGGTAGCGCAACTGGTGCGCGCGCCGCTGGACGGGCTCGATTTTGCCGCCGAGTTGGCCGCCCAGGCGAATGCCGCCACGCCGCCGCTGCCGCCCGAGCGGGCCATGCGCCGCCTGCGCAACCTGCTCGTCTGCGGCCTGATCGCGCGCGATCTGGACGGCCAGGCGGACTTGAACGAAGTCGTCACGGCCATGACGGGCTTTGCCGATTTCGCCATCCGCACGCATGTGGACGCCATCATGGCGGAGATGGTGGCCCTGCACGGCATGCCCGTGGGCGAGGAATCGGGCGAGGAACAAGCCTTGATGGTGTTGGCGATGGGCAAGCAGGGCGGCGGCGAGCTCAACGTCTCGTCGGACATCGACCTGATCTTTGTGTATCCGGAAGACGGCGACACGCAAACGACCTTGCCGGGCCAGCGCAGCCTGTCCAACCACGAGTTTTTCATTCGCATGGGCAAGAAACTGATCGCCGCCCTGGCCGAGATCACGCAGGATGGTTTTACTTTCCGCGTGGACATGGCCTTGCGCCCGAACGGCAACTCGGGGCCGCTGGCCGCCAGCCTGGGCATGGTGGAGCAATACCTGATCGTGCAAGGGCGCGAATGGGAGCGCTATGCCTGGGTCAAGGCGCGCGCCGTGACGGGCAAGCCGGAGGACATCGCCGCGCTCGACGCCATCGTGCGGCCTTTCGTCTTCCGCCGCTACCTCGATTTCGGCGTCATCGACGCCATCCGCACCATGCACGGCCAGATCCGCGCCGAGGTCAACCGCCAGGAGCGGCTGCACCCCGACCGCAGCAACAACGTCAAGCTGGGCCGCGGCGGCATCCGTGAAATCGAATTCCTCGCGCAAGTGTTTCAATTGATACGGGGCGGGCGCGACGCCGAGCTGCGCGAGCGTTCCACGCGCGCTACCCTGCGCACGGTGGCGGACAAGGGCTTGCTGGAACCGGCCATCGTGGAACAGTTGCTCAATTCATACACTTTCCTGCGCAACCTCGAACACCGGCTGCAATATCTTGATGATGCGCAAACCCACACCCTGCCCGCCAGCGAGGCCGACCGCCTGGTGGTGGCGCAGATGATGGGTTTGCCCGACACGCCCACCCTGCTGGCCCAGCTGGAAGCGCACCGCGTGTTTGTCGCCGGTCAATTCGACGAAATGTTCAGCGACAAGAGCAGCGGCACGCCGCCGGCCGACACGGGCATCGACCCGCAAACGTCGAACGACTGCGCCGCTTCCGACCAGCAGGAAGCCATCGAGGCGCGCTTCGCCGCCCTGGGTTTCCATGAGCCGGCCGCCTGCGCGCGCCGTTTGCTGGCCACGTGGCAGGCGCCGCGCTTGCAATCCCTGCCCGAGGCGAGCCGCACGCGCCTGGTCGCCCTCGTCAATTCCGCCCTGCCCCTGATCACCGATTGCTCCGTGTCCAACGGCAATGCCAGCCAGCTGGCCACCCTGGGCCGGCTGCTCGATTTCCTGGAAGCGATTGCGCGCCGCTCGGCCTATCTGTCATTGTTGACGGAATACCCACACACGCTGGAACGGGTCGTGCGCATGGTGTGCGCCAGCGGCTGGGCCGCCACCTTCCTCACGCAGCACCCGATCCTGCTCGACGAGCTGCTCGATGAACGCATCCGCAACACGGTGCCCGACCCGGCCGCGCTGGCACTCGACCTGCAGCGCCAGCTCGACGACGCCCCCGGCGACACGGAGCGGCAGATGGATATCCTGCGCGAAATGCACCACGCGCAGCTGTTCCAGTGCCTGGCGCAAGACCTGGCGGGCGACCTGAGCGTGGAAAAACTGGCCGACTACCTGTCGCAGCTGGCCGACATCATCGTCGCCGCCACCGTGCAAGCCGTGTGGCAAACATTGCCCACGCGCCACCGCGAGGTGCCGAAATTCGCCGTCATCGCGTATGGCAAGCTGGGCGGCAAGGAACTGGGCTATGTCTCCGACCTCGACGTCATCTTCCTGTTCGACGACGACGACCAGGACGCGCCCGGCCTGTACGCCAAGCTGGCGCAACGTTTCATTACCTGGATGACCTCGCACACTTCGGCCGGCATTTTGTTCGACATCGACATCGCCCTGCGCCCCGACGGCGCCTCGGGCATGCTGGTGTCCAGCGTGCAAGCCTTCGAGCGCTACCAGGGCAGCGCGGCCTGGGTGTGGGAACACCAGGCGCTCACGCGCGCGCGCTTTTGCGCGGGCGACGTCAGCATCGGCAAGCATTTCGAACGCATCCGCGACACGATCTTGCGCAAGGAAAGGCCGGAAAACGGCCCGCTCAAGGGTGAAGTGGTGGCCATGCGCAAGAAAATGCTCGATGCCCACCCGTCCCGCCCCGGCAGCTTTGATCTGAAACAAGATCCGGGCGGCATGATCGACATCGAATTCATGGTGCAATACCTGGTGCTCCAGCATGCGGCGCAATATCCGCAGCTGACGGCCAATTCGGGCAATATCGCCCTGCTGCGCCTGTGCGGCGAGCTGGGGCTGATCGACGCGCAACTGGCCGCCCTGGTGGCCGACGCCTACCGCGCGCTGCGCAAGCTGCAGCACCAGCTGCGCCTGCAGGGGCAAGACCTGGCCCGGGTGGAACCGGAACGGGTGCGCGTGCATGCGGACAACGTCATGCGCCTGTGGCACACGATCTTTCCCGCGACGATTGCATAAGCCCGGCGCCGGCGTATGATACGTACAGGCAACTCCACTTCCCAGTAGTGCCGTACAACAGGCCGCGCCGGGGTTGCCCATACCAGGAGACAGCGTATGAATACAAGTGTAAAAACGGCAAGTGTAAAAACGGGCATCCACGCCCTCGTTGCCAGTTTCATCCTCTGCGCCATGCCGGCAACGGCATGGGCCGCCCCCAGAGGCAGCGCGGATGAAGCCATCGCCATGACCAAGCGCGCCGTGGCCATGATCAAGGCCGACGGCAAGGAAAAGGCCTTTGCCGCCATTGCCGATCCCGCCAACACCAGCTTCCATGACCGCGACCTGTACATTTATGTGTACGACATGAATGGCGTCACCCTGGCGCACGGCAACAATCCCAAGATGGTCGGCAAGAACCTGATCGACCTGAAGGACAATGAAGGCAAGGCCGTCATCAAGTCGCTGATTACCACGGCCAGCACGCCGGCCGGACGCGGCTGGGTGGACTTCAAGTGGCCCAATCCCCTGACCAAGGTGGTCGAACAAAAATCCGGCTACATCGAACGGGTCGACAATATGATCGTCGGTTCCGGCATCTATAAATAAGCCACGGCAAGAGGAAAACGCGCCCGCATGCCGCTCCATTACCTGTCCCGCCTGAGCGGATCGGCGCGCGATACGCAAGCCAACCTGCAGCTGGGCTGCGTGCTGGCGCTGGTGGCGGGCGCCGTCAACGCGGGCGGTTTTCTCGCCATCGGCGGCTATACCTCGCACATGACGGGCATCGTCTCGGGCATGGCGGACGACCTGGCGCTGGGCAATATCACGGTGGCGCTGGCCGCGCTGGGTGCCTGGCTGGCCTTCGTCAGCGGCGCGGCCGTGACGGCCATCATGGTGAACTGGGGCAAGCGGCGCCGGCTGCACAGCCAGTTTGCCGCCAGCCTGCTGCTGGAAGCGGCGCTACTGCTGCTGTTCGGCCTGGCGGGCAATTACCTGGCCGCCATGCCCGACGTGCTCGGTCCCGTCACCATCTTGCTGCTGTGCTTTGTGATGGGCTTGCAAAACGCCATCATCACCAAGATTTCCGGCGCCGTCATCCGCACCACCCACGTGACGGGGCTGTCCACCGACATCGGCATCGAACTGGGCAAGATGGCGTATTACAACCGCAGGCAATTGCCGGACCGCGTGGTCAAAGTCAACCGGGGCAAGCTGAGAACGCACAGCCTGCTGATCGGCTGCTTCTTCATCGGCGGCGTCAGCGGCGCCCTCGCCTTCAAGCACATCGGTTTTCCCGCCGCCACCATCATCCTGGCCGGCGTGCTGACCCTGCTGTCCGGCGCGCCCGTGCTGCGCGACTTGCGCCTGCTGTGGCGCTTCTACCGGCGCCGTTTCTAATCATACGGACGAAAAAAAACGCCCAGGCAACTACCTGGGCGTTTTTTCTTATGCGGTCAACAATTACTTGGCCGACATCAGTGCAACGGTGGTGTCCAGCATGCGGTTCGAGAAACCCCACTCGTTGTCGTACCACGACGATACTTTCACCAGGCGGCCCGACACTTTGGTCAGGGTCGAATCGAAGTTCGACGACGCCGGGTTGTGGTTGAAGTCGATCGAGACCAGCGGCTCGGTCTGGTACGTCAGGATGCCTTCCAGGGCGCCTTCCGACGCGGCTTTCATCAGCGCGTTGACTTCTTCCACGGTGGTGTCGCGCTTGGCGATGAAGGACAGGTCGACCAGCGACACGTTGATGGTCGGCACGCGGATGGCGAAGCCGTCCAGCTTGCCATTCAGCTCAGGCAGCACCAGGCCCACGGCGGCAGCGGCGCCCGTCTTGGTCGGGATCATGCTCATGGTGGCCGAACGGGCGCGGCGCAGGTCTTCATGCATCACGTCGGACAGCACCTGGTCGTTGGTGTAGGCGTGCACGGTGGTCATCAGGCCCGTTTCGATGCCGATGGCGTCGTTCAATGGCTTGACCAGCGGTGCCAGGCAGTTGGTGGTGCACGACGCGTTCGAGATGACGGTGTCGGTCGATTTCAGCACGGAGTGGTTCACGCCGAAGACGACGGTTGCATCGACGTCCTTGCCGCCTGGTGCCGAGATGATGACTTTTTTCGCGCCGCCCTTCAAGTGAGCCGAAGCTTTCTCTTTGGTGGTGAAGAAGCCCGTGCATTCCAGCACGACGTCCACGCCCAGCTCGCCCCATGGGATTTCAGCCGGGTTGCGCTGTGCGAATACGCGGATCGGATCGCCATTGACGATCATGTTGTCGCCTTCGACCGTAACCGTGCCCGGGAACTTGCCGTGCGCGGTGTCGTAGCGGGTCAGGTGGGCGTTCGATTTGGCATCGCCCAGGTCGTTGATGGCAACGATCTGGATATCCTGTTTCTTGCCGCCTTCGTAGAAAGCGCGCAACACGTTACGGCCGATGCGGCCGTAGCCGTTGATTGCAACTTTGATCGTCATACTCTGCTCCTGATTAAAAAAAAAGGTATCAGCACAGCACCCCGGCATTACCTTGCCAGGGTCTGCTCAAAATCAATATTAGCCAGCGATAACGGCTTTAACCTTGGCTACGACGTTCTCGACCGTGAAGCCGAAGTGCTTGAACAGCACGCCAGCCGGCGCCGATTCGCCGAACGTGTCGATACCGACCACGGCGCCTTCCAGGCCCACGTATTTGTACCAGAAGCTGGTCACGCCCGCCTCGATGGCCACGCGCGGCACGCCCTTCGTCAGCACGCTGGCCTTGTAGGCGGCGTCCTGGCGGTCGTACACGTCGGTCGACGGCATCGACACCACGCGCACATTGATGCCTTCCGATGCCAGCGCGCTGGCGGCGGCGACGGCCAGTTCCACTTCGGAACCGGTAGCGATCAGGATTGCCTTGGCATCGGCCACGTCGTTCAGCACATAGCCGCCGCGGAAGATGTTCTCGATCTGTTCGGCGCTACGCTCCTGGTACGGCAGGTTCTGGCGCGAGAAGATCAGGGTCGATGGGCCATCCTTGCGGCGCACGGCGGCGCCCCAGGCAGCGGCCGACTCGACGGTGTCGCATGGACGCCAGTTGTCCAGGTTCGGGATCAGACGCATCGACGAGACGTGCTCGACCGATTGGTGCGTTGGGCCGTCTTCGCCCAGGCCGATCGAATCGTGGGTAAACACGAAGATCGAACGCAGTTTCATCAGGGCGGCCATGCGCAGCGCGTTGCGGCTGTAGTCGGAGAACGTCAGGAACGTGGCGCCGAACGGGATGTAGCCGCCGTGCAAGGTGATGCCGTTCATGATGGCGCTCATGCCGAATTCGCGCACGCCGTAGTTGATGTGGTTGCCAGGCTGGCCCGAACGCACGGCCACGCACTCTTTCCAGTTGGTCAGGTTCGAACCGGTCAGGTCGGCCGAACCGCCCAGGAATTCCGGCAGCGACGACGCCAGTGCCTGGATGGCGTTCTGGCTGGCCTTGCGGGTAGCGATGTTTTCTTTCTTTTCCACGCAGGAAGCGATGGCGGCGCTCAGGGCCGCTTCGAATGCCTGTGGCAGTTCGCCCTGCATGCGGCGCGACAGTTCAGCGGCTTGCTGCGGGAATTCCTTGGCGTAGGCGGCGAAACGCTCGTTCCAGTCTTTTTCCAGCAGGGCGCCCTGCTCTTTCGCATCCCAGGCGGCGTACACGTCGGCCGGCATCTCGAACGGTGCGGCATCCCAGCCGATGTATTCGCGCACGGCGGCGATTTCCTTGTCGCCCAGCGCGGCGCCGTGGACCTTGTCGCCGCCTTGCAGGTTCGGCGAACCCTTGCCGATGATGGTCTTGCAGCAGATCAAGGTTGGCTTGCTGGCGGTCTTGGCGGCGGCGATGGCGGCAGCCACGGCGGCAACATCGTGGCCGTCGACGGCGCGGATGACGTTCCAGCCGTACGCTTCGAAGCGGGCCGGGGTGTCGTCCGTGAACCAGCCTTCCACCTTACCGTCGATGGAAATGCCGTTGTCGTCGTACAGGGCGATCAGTTTATTCAGGCCCAGGGTGCCGGCCAGTGCGCACACTTCGTGCGAAATACCTTCCATCAGGCAACCATCGCCGACGAAGGCGTAGGTGTAGTGGTTGACGATGTCGTGGCCAGGCTTGTTGAATTCAGCGGCCAGCAACTGCTCCGACAGGGCCATGCCGACGGCGTTGGCGATGCCCTGGCCCAGCGGGCCGGTGGTCGTTTCCACGCCTGGCGTGATATCGACTTCCGGGTGGCCCGGGGTTTTCGAGTGCATCTGGCGGAAGGCCTTGATGTCATCCATCGACAGGTCGTAGCCCGTCAGGTGCAGCAGCGCGTAATGCAGCATCGAGCCATGGCCGTTCGACAACAGGAAACGGTCGCGGTTCTGCCATTTCGGATTCGCGGGATTGTGGCGATAGTGACCACTCCACAGGGCAACTGCGATCTCGGCCATGCCCATCGGCATGCCTGGATGGCCGGAGTTGGCCTTTTGTACAGCGTCCATTGCCAGTGCGCGGATCGCATTGGCCATTTTGGTAGTCGGGAGCGTAGTTGTCATGATGGTGTGGGTCAGTCGCGAGTTTGGGATTCGTTTGCAACAGCGCGGACAGGGAAGCCGGCTGCTTTCTGTAGTCAACTATTTTACCAGACTGGGGGGCCGCAAATTAGAATTGCGGCGTACTGGCCCGCCAAATGGCTATACTTTGACGTCTTTCCACCCCACTTACCCCCCGTTGAGGATTTGCATGCCGCGTTTTTTCTGTCCCCAGCCGCTCGTTGCCGGCACCACCATTGCCCTGCCGGAGGCTGTCGCCCACCATATCCAGGTCGTGCGCCTGGCGCCGGGCGACGTCATCACCCTGTTCAATGGCGAAGGGGGCGAAGTGCAGGCCAGCCTGGTGGCGGTCGCCAAGCGCAGCGTGACGGCTGAAATCCAGGCGCACGTGGCGCGCGAGGCGGAACTGCCGTACGCCGTGACCCTGGCGCAGGCGCTGCCGGAAGCGTCGAAGATGGACTGGATCATCGAAAAAGCCATCGAACTGGGCGCGGCCGGCATCGTGCCGCTGTCGGCGCAGCGCTGCGTGGTGCGCCTGTCCGCCGAGCGGGCCGAGAAAAAACTTGCGCATTGGCAAGCGATCATCGTTTCCGCATCGGAACAGTCGGGCCGCAACCGCCTGGCGCAGCTGGCGCCGCTGCAGGAGTTCAATAGCTGGAGCAAGCAACAAGATTTACATAAGCGCATCATTTTGACGCCGCGCGCGGAGCAGTCGCTGGCCGACTGGGCGCGCCACCAGCCGCCGCAGGCGATCACCGTGATGGTGGGCCCGGAAGGCGGCTTTTCGGAGGCGGAAGAAAAGGCGGCCATGGCCGCCGGCGCCATCGGCCTGGCGATGGGCCCGCGCATCCTGCGCACGGAAACGGCGGGCTTGACGGCGCTGGCTACGTTGAGTGCCCTGTGGGGCGGGATGTAAACACTGCCCAAAAATAACAACACCCCGCAAGTGGCGACACTTGCGGGGTGTTTTTTTTCCAGCGAACCACTTGCGCGGTGCGCCAGCAGGACAGCCGAGCCAACCCAAAGGTCAACTCAAGCTGTCAGCTTGCATCAGAACTTGTGGTTGTACTCGACCGACAATTTGACCGTGCGTGCTGCTTGCAGGGTACGGTATTCGTCGTAGTTAGCCAGGATCCCTTCGCCGCTGCCGTCATCGTAAGTTTCTTGACGAGCCGTTGCCGTTTGCGAGTTGGTGACGTTGAACACGTCGATCTTGAACTCGACGCCTTTCAGAATCGCTGGCTTGTAGGCCACGTTCATGTCAAGACGCTTTTCGTATGGCATACGGCCAAGGCTGCCACGTGGGGTCGGTTTGCCGCCGCAGAAGTAGTACTCTGCGCCGTAGCCAGGGCCGCCGAATGGATTGTCTTCGCCTGCATCGGCAACCGGGTTGGTACCCAAGCAAGTTTTCGGACGACCCGATTGGATCAACAGATTGGCGCCAACCGACCACTCGTTAGTAAACTCGTAGTAGCCGAATGCTTTCAACTGATGACGACGATCGTTAGGCAGCAAGCCCATCGAATCCGGAGTGAACTCAGGGAAGTCCCAACCAGCCGAGGTACCAACGTCGGTTTGACCGGTATCGGAACGGGTTTGACCTTCCATGTTGCCGTAGCTACGCGACCACGTGTAGTTGATCTTGCCATACCAGCCATTGCGGAATGGATGTTCGGCAAACAAGTCCAGAGCAGCGTACGTACGTTTCACTTTCGGGAAACCCAGTTCTTCTTTGGACAAGTGTACATAACGACCGCTGCCATCGGAACCGTTCAACCATACCGTTGCATCTTCGCCCGGATTGAAGATGAAGCAAGGAATATCCGTAGCGGAAACAGGAATGCCGTTTTTGGCGGCATACGCGCGCAGCGGACGGGTATCGCAGCTATCATCGATACCGGCACCCAGTTTGCGGTAGGTTGCCTTGGCGCCGAAGTTCAGGCTAGGGTTGTAGGCTTTTTCAAAGCCCAGCGTGATTTCATCCTGGTAGTTAGGCTTGAGATCTTTGACAACGACACTGCGCACGTCCTTGCGTTGGCCGTACTCATTGTCTGGCGAGATCGGGGTATTGATGGCAACCAGGCCCGTAGGCTGGCCTTGAGCGTCGATACCGGTATAGGTAAAGTCCTGCGTAATCAAGGTCGAACGGCTGGCGGCACGTGCAGCTACCTGGGTAGGCAATTGCAGGTGATAACGACCGGCGCTACCAAATACCTTCATCGAGGCGTCGCCAAAGACGTCCCACGATGCGGCCAGACGCGGAGCGATCTGGTTTTTCACATCGATGAACTTCTCGCCGTCGCCATTTTTGTTGGTGTATTGCTCATTACGCAAACCAGCCGTAATCAGCAAGTTCTTGGTTACTTGATAACGATCTTCCAGGTATTGCGCCGATTGAGTTGCCGAAGCATCCGTCACGCTGGAGAAGTCCGACAGGCGTGCGTAGAAACCGCGCGTGCCGTAACCACCGAAATCACCGACCACGCCAGGACGACCGCCCGACAGGTTGACCGGTTTAAAGGCATTTGTCTCACCTACCGTACGATAGGTCCACGAACCGCCACCAGCACGGAACTGGCCAGCGTTAACGGAATCGATTTCATTGTGATCGACACCGACGCGCAGGGTATGGCTACCCAGCTTGTATTCCAAGTCGGCACGGAAGGATTTCACCTTGTCGCTACCAGGCTTGGTGATGTTGCCGGTCGCACCCGCATATTTTTGGTAGTTGCGGTACAGGTTTTGCGCGTCGAGCTCAGGCACACGGCCAGCCACGGTGGAAGCGACCGAACGCAAGATGCCATTGACGTCATAGTCTTCGTACGTGGTGCTGCGCGGTGCCTTGGAGATGCCGTACAAGGTCGTGAAGACCAGGTCATCGGTAAGTTGGCCCGTGTACTTCAGCGCATTCGACTCGGCGCCGTTGCCGCCGCCGTTCTTGTCGTTCTGTTCCGAGTACTTGACGCCGTTCGACTTGTACGTGTCGGTGTTCAAACCATACGCGCGCTGGCGATCTTTGGTGGTATCGCCGATCGACGTCCATTCCAGACGATGGTTATCGCTGATATTCCAGTCGAATTTGGCCAGGTAGCGGGTTTGTTCTACACGGCGGTCAGCCCAGCCATCGCGCGCCAAGGTGGTGCTGGCGGTGCTGTTGGCGATGCCGGTCTTGGTTGCGGTTTGATCCACGGCGACAAACATGAACAGCTTGTCTTCCACGATCGGGCCACCCACGTACGCGCCGTAGTAGTTCTGCGTGCTCTGGCTGGTGTCACGGCGGAAATGCAGCTTGCCATCCGTAGCCGGATTCTCGCCAGTGTTTGCATAGTAGATATTCTTCGGGTCCGAACGCATCGAATTTGGCGTAATGGCAGCTGTTGCGCCAAATTCCCAATTATTGGTACCGCTCTTGGTCGTGACGTTGAGCACGCCACCGATGGAGCGGCCGAATTCCGCACCGAAACCACCGGTCAGCACTTGGGCTTGAGCGATGGCACCAAACGGCAGTTCCGACGAGCCGAGCTGGGTCAGCGGGTTGGTGACAGGGAAACCGTTGACATAGAACGCGTTTTCCGACGCGCCGCCGCCGCCGATACTCGTGCCGCCATAAGCGGAGTCAGCGCGCGTGGTGTTCGGCGCCAGCAAAATGATCGAACTCAAGTTCGTGGCAACTGGCAACTTATCCAGTTCCTTGGCGGTAAAGATCGCGCCATTATTGGTATTCGAGACATCGATACGGTTACGGCGGCCCGTCACTTGCACGGCCTGCACTTTGGAACTGAAGGATGCATCCACACCCTGGCCAATCACAACATCCGTTTCCTTCGATTCGACAACCTTGCCATCGCGGACCAGATCAACCTTGTAGCGACCGATAGGCAACGCCGTGACGGTATAGCGGCCGTTGGCCTCTACCGTAACGGTACGCTTCAGTCCTGTATCCAAGTTTTGCAGCGACACGGTGGCGCCAGCAGGCGCATCAACCGTACCAAAAATCGTACCGGCTGCGTTCGATTGTGCCATGACAGGCGCAACGACCATCGTGGACATGGCACCGGCACTGAAGGCCAGCGCCAGGGCACGCACTAAAACAGTTTTTCTCAACATGTGGTTTCCTAATTATTAGATTAAGCGTCTCTGGTAGAGTTGCTTGGTAAATTTAAGCACTAAATCATGTTTAATACGTTTTTATTTCCGGTTTTAGTTTTTTGATAATTTGACACTCCCCCACCAATGATATGGCAGTCCTCAGACAAAACAGGAAGAACCCTCTTGCCTAAGAGACACATAAAACCATAGGCGATTGTTCACTGTCAACATAGCGGGAAAATATGATGCAAACAAACAACAATTTAAATAAACGGAGAAATATTGAACAAACCAGCGAAAATGGTGCAGCAGCGCACCATTTTGATGCAGTGCAGAAAAAGAGAATAAGAATATGTGAAAAATGTACTTTGAGACCGTGCATTATGGCGTGCGCCTTGCAGACATGATGCGGCAAGCTGCGGGCATGCTGCGATGCACGTAGCCCTTGAAACAGCGCCTTTACCCCCTTGGCATGACAGGATAAATGTTGCAAAACAACAACGTTTCATGAAATTAAATTGCCGAAAGTTGGGATTTTCAATTACATTGAATAATTACGATTTAAAAGAATATTCGCTCTTGAATGGATATTTCAAAAAAATCACCATCGAAGAAAATGGCAACTTCATATACATCATTAAAAATCGAATATCAAACATAAACACTCACCCCGGCAAGCTCGCGAGAAACGAATAAAATAAGCAGCATCCAAAAAATATCCAATTCGGAAATAACCAGAATAATCCGGCATATGACTGCGGCAATCACCGAGAAACTCCGCACTGATGCAATGCGCCAGTTATAGAGCAGCATCATGTCGACGCATATATTGTTGTCGACAATATCAAACCGTGCCATCCGGGCATGCTCGCGAAGATGACGGCCTCAGCAGACGCCGTCCTGCCTCCCCCTCGATGCCATCCTTCTGGCGGTCTGGAGCCTTGGCCAATCCGCAGAAGTCTCTGCAATACGACCTTGTCCATGCAACTCAATAGAAAAACCGAGCAATTGCCTATACATCCCTATTCTCAATTTCTTTTCGATCCCTTTAGCTTGGCGAATAAGCAAGCGAACTGCCGTGGATAAAATGCCATGCCGTGAAACATATTCAGCATACAAATGAGTGATATCTGAAAACTGGCAAGGCTGCCTGACTTCGGCAATTGTCGGCCAGTTCGGCCGGCCACATTGCCTGTACAAACCAGCCTGCAAAACGACGGGCCAACGCACCGGTATGGTGCGCCGCAATAGGGTGCAGGTACGACTGCAACCTGCGTCAGGCTACTGTTAAATAGCGTCCTGGTGCCTTGAGTAGTGAATGCGCCCCTTCCCGGCCGGGCAAGCGATCACGGTCCTGCGCGGGTATGTTTTTGCGCTCAAGCAGCGGGACACCCACTAGCACTGGCCCTACGCCGTGCCGGGCAGTTGCTGATACCCCCCCTTATCAGGCATTCCGCATAGCCGGAACAGGTGTTGCACGCGCAGGAAGCGCCCTGAAACGCAAGCGTCGTATGCCGTTCCCTGTCCAGCGGCAGCGCCGGCGATCTTGGCCTGTGTCTGGCGGCAACAGCTGATATGCTCGCGGTCCCCGGCAAGCAGGAACACTCCAGGAATCTTCCTCGACCCCTGCTGCTTGGCAACACGCCGCAAAACGCGATCATGGTGCTCCTTGAACACGCTGCGCAAGTACGCTTGCACTGTCCCGCCTGCCACTCGAAACACTTGCACCCGCATGTTCATGCACACGGCCTCCAGCGCGGCCGTCACGTGCCCTGCGGGCGCATCTTTACTTGTGTTCAGCGGCATGCAGCTGGCCCCTTGCACCACGCGACCTCGTGGCTCGACTACGCACATTCCCTGCTGGTATCAGATTCCGTGCGCAAGGTATTCTTGAAGGCAACTTTAGGTATGCCTCCACACCTGATTGTGCGATAGCCATAAAAAAAGGGCGGGATGACTCTTCAGTCATCCCGCCCTTTCGAAGAACGGGGCGGCATCGCTGCCGCCTTGCTCACCTTGCTATATTAGAAGGTATATGCCAGACCCAGGCTCAGGAAGCGGCCAACAGCGCCTGCCTGGTGCAGCGATGCGTTGTACGTGGTTTGTACAGTGGCATTGCCGTAGGTGCTCAGGTCAAACGGTGGCTGACGGTCGAACAGATTCAGGATCGAACCTTTCAATGTCAGGTTCGGGCTGACCTTGTACTGGATGTTCAGATTGGTCGTCGTGAACGATGGCACGTGGCAATACTGATCAGGCTGCGTAAGGTTCTGGTAGTAAGGACGGCTGGTGATGACAGCCGATGCCTTGGAGCAATCGGTAGCACCCACCGATGGGTCCAGTGCCGAGAAGCTGCTGGTGTAGTTCAGCGTGGCATTCACGTCCAGCGGACCACGGGTCCAGCCCAGGCTCAGCTGCGCACGGTCTTTCGGCGAACCGGTTGCGCCGGAAACCACCGTCGGGCCTTGGGTTCCTGCCAGCTGGTAAGTCACGCCAGCAACGGTTTGCTCGTAGCTGATGGTGTGAGCATAGCTCAGGTTGGCACGAATGATGCCGTTTTCGGACAGGTTCCAACGGTAGCCGATATCGGTTTCCACGCCGGAGGTCTTGGTCGAACCACCATTGATGTAGGCCGATTCTGCAAACAGAATAGGACCAACCGATGGGGTACCCTGGGCAACGCCCGTACCTACGCCAGTAGCGATGTCGATCGGCACGGCGGCACCACGCACAAACGTCTCGCGGTAGCTAGGATCGTTGCCGGCGGCGGTCACGATCTGGTTACGCACTTCGATGTTGTAGTAGTCGATGGTCGCGTTCAAGCCCTTGAATGGCTGGAGCACGGCACCCAGGGTGTACGATTTCGATTTCTCTGGCGACAGATCCTTGTTCGGACGTTGTACGTACGTAGGCTGGATGTTGCAAGAGCTTGGTACGTTGCCAGCGGTGTACTGCTGGCCGTTGGCGCACAGGATAGGATCGTTGATGCCGTGGTACAGGAAGAACGAACCCGAATTGCCTGTCTCTGCCGGGTTAGGCGAGCGGAAACCACGAGCGAAGGTACCGCGCAAGGCGATTTCCTTGGTCGGCGTCCATTTCAGCGTTGCTGCCGGGGTGAACGATTTATTATTGTCAAATTTATCATAGCGACTCGACAGATTGAACTCGACGTTTTTCACCGGAATGGCTGCCAACTCGGCGAAAATAGCCTTGTTGGTCTCTTCACCAAACACGAAAGCCGACGTCGAACCAACTTGACCGTTCAGGGTCAGTGGCGACGGTGGCGCATCCCAGGTACGTTTGTGCCAGTGGGCGCCAACTGCCAGTTTCAGCGGGCCTGCACCCAGTTGCGGCATCAGTTCGCGCGAACCGACCACGTCGATGTAGTTCAGCTTCGATTCCAGCGTGTTCGAGAAGCGTGGCGACACCTGGTCGATCAGCTGTTGCGAATTACCACCCACTGCATTCCACGCACCGGAGCGCAGCAGGCTGTACAAAGCGGCACGGTCAACAAAACCACTGTAATCGACTTCTGCCTTGGACTTGGTCAAGCCGCCTGCCAGTTGCAGATCCCAGCCCATCGCGGCACCAGTCAGGTCGATCGCCAGACGGGTGGTGGTCGCCGTGTTGCTTTGCTGCGAGTTGCCGTCCAGGCCAGGAATGTAGCCATACAGGCGTGCATTATTGGCGAACGGGTTGTTCACGTTGGCACCGACAGCTGCACCGGGAGCAAACGTGGTGCTAGGCATGGCGCCGAAGCCCGGGATCAGTACGCCATTGTTATTGACGTTGGTACCGGCGAACGAGGTCGGCGAGTAAGCTCCTGGCAAGCCGCGATTGTTCAGGTTATCACGCTGGAAGATCGAAGCCTTGACCGACATTTCCCAGTCTTGCGGCAGCTTCTTGGTAAAACCGACCAGCAAATTCTTGTTCTCGGTTTCAGGCTGGATGAAGGCGTATTTATCCTCCACCGCGCAGCCGCCGGCGCGGTACGTAGTGTAATTACATTTAGGATCCAGGAAGACGAAGTTGGCCGCGTTTTGCGCGCCGCCCGCACCAGAAGGGTTATACAGGAATGGCGAGTTCGCTGCGGTCAGGAAGCCGTTGCGGGCGGTTGGCACGCCGAAAGTCAGATTCTGGCCACCACGTGGACGCCAGTCCAGCTGGTCCCAGGCGTACTGCTTGCGGTCGTCGACCTTGATCGCGCCTTGGCGACGCCATTCGGCGGTAGCGAAAACGTTGTAGCCGTCGGTGTCGAGATCACCGAAACCGGTGCTCAACGAAGCGCGGTTGGTCGTGCCGCCGCCATGTTCCGTGGTACCGCTGTCAGCCGAGAAGCGGGTGCCCGTGAAGTTTTTCTTCAGTTTGATGTTGACCACGCCAGCGACCGCATCCGAGCCGTACAGCGAGGAAGCACCGCTTTTCAGCACTTCGATGCTGTCGATGGCATCGAATGGAATGTTGGAGACGTCAACGAAGGAGCGTTGCGAATCGTCACCGATCGCGTAAGGCGACATGCGGTGGCCGTCGATCAGCACCAGCGTCGAACCAACGGTCAGGCCGCGCAGCGAGACGCCCGATGCACCGTTGGCGAATGCGCCAGAGAAGCCCGTACCGAGCGTACCCGCACCGTTGGAAGCCAGATCCTGCAGCAGCTCGGCAACCGAGGTTTTACCGCTGCGCTGGATTTCGGCTGCAGTGATTACCTGAACTGGTGCCGCGGTTTCGCTATCGGTACGGCTGATCAGCGAACCGGTCACCATAACGCGTTGCACAGGCTCGCTGGCGGCAGCTTGTTGAGCCATTGCCGGGGAGATAGCTGCAACGGAAAGTGCGCCACTTGCAAAAACTTGCAAGATCGCAACTGGCATAGGTTTGATACGTAACTTCATGTAAAAAACTCCTTCTGGACATGTGCCTGAATTTTTGTAAGGAAACCCCTGGGTAAAGGTTTTCCCAGTAAATGTGTCAAAACGTTACAAATGTGACGCAGCGACTACATGGAACCATATGGCACTGAACGATGTCAATTTATTAGAAAGGTAGTATGGCTTTGGAACAATATCTAAATTCATACAATCAACTTTTATCCCATACATTATTCGGCAATAATTCAAAAACAATTTAAATTAGTGCGTTAGTGTCGTTTTTTTGTGCAATGATACATATATTGCAATGCAACAAAAAACTAACAGGATATTTACAAAACACCGTTACAATTTTGCGCGAAATTACTCCTCTTTACCCTTCTTGAGACCTGAAAAAGAAGGCTGCTTTCCCTGCTCATTGGCGATTGTGCAAATGCAGCAAATGAAAGACTGGCAAAGCCGGTGCGCGGCGCTATCAAGGCGCCGACCACGCCTGCGGTGAAATGTTGTTTTTTTGCAGCAACAACATGCTGTGCACTGCCGCTCCCCCTGCTGCTTGCGCCAGAACAACATTGCCTGCGCCCATCCATTCCCCACTGCCGGCCTGCCCATGTCCACTGGACCGTAACAGCGTTGGCAGTTACATTTGTTGCGATACAGCTATGACATTGTCATTTTTAAAAACCCGGCGCACGGCGGCTTCCAGGCTGGAACCACAGGCAATGCATTGCCCGCCGGAAGGAGTAAAATGCCGCCTTGCGCCGCGCCACGCGGCTGCCCACTCTCCGCTAGATACGGAGCCCTGCACTTTTCGGATAGACACCATGTTGCGACTCAACGAAGTAAAACTCCCCCTCGAACACGACGAAGCGGCCCTGCCCGCAGCCATCCTGGCGCGCCTGGGCATCGATGCGGCCGATTTGCTCGGCTTTACCGTCTTCAAGCGCAGCTATGACGCGCGCAAGCGCAGCGCCGTGGTGCTGATTTACTCGCTGCATGTGGACGTCAAGAATGAAGCGGCCGTGCTGGCGCGCCTGCGGCACGACGTGCACCTGATGCCCGCGCCCGACACCGACTACAAATTCGTCGCCGGCGGCGAGCAGCTGGCCGGCCACAGCACCGAACCGCGCCCCATCGTCATCGGCACGGGCCCCTGCGGCCTGTTCGTGGCGCTGATCCTGGCGCAGATGGGCCTACGCCCCCTGATCCTGGAACGGGGCAAGCAGGTGCGCGAACGCACGGTCGACACCTTCGGCTTCTGGCGCAAGCGCGAACTGAACCCGGAATCGAACGTGCAGTTCGGCGAAGGCGGCGCCGGCACCTTCTCGGACGGCAAGCTGTACAGCCAGATCAAGGACCCCAAGCACTACGGCCGCAAAGTGCTGACGGAATTCGTCAAGGCGGGCGCGCCCGAAGAAATCATGTACGTGAGCAAGCCGCACATCGGCACCTTCCGCCTGGTCAAGATGGTGGAGGAAATGCGCGCGAATATCGAACAACTGGGCGGCGAATACCGTTTCAGCAGCAAAGTGGTCGATCTCGACATCGCGCCCGGCCCGGACGGCGGCCAGGTGCGTGGCGTGGTGCTGGAGAATGGCGAAACCATCGCCAGCAACCACGTCGTGCTGGCCATCGGCCACAGCGCGCGCGACACCTTTGAAATGCTGCACAAGCGCGGCGTGTACATCGAAGCGAAACCGTTCTCGATCGGTTTCCGCGTGGAACACCCGCAATCCTTGATCGACAGCTGCCGCTTCGGCCCCAGCGCCGGCCACCCGATCCTGGGTGCGGCCGACTACAAGCTGGTGCACCACGCCAGCAATGGCCGTTCCGTCTACAGCTTCTGCATGTGCCCGGGCGGCACGGTGGTGGCGGCCGCATCCGAGCCGGGCCGCCTGGTGACGAACGGCATGAGCCAGTATTCGCGCAATGAACGCAACGCCAACAGCGCCATCGTCGTCGGCATCACGCCCGCCGACTATCCGGGCGACCCGCTGGCCGGCATGGCCTTGCAGCGCGAACTGGAAGAACGCGCGTTCGCCCTCGGCGGCGGCAACTACGATGCCCCAGGGCAATTAGTCGGCGACTTCGTTGCTGGCCGCGCCTCGACGGAATTCGGCAGCGTGGTGCCGTCGTACAAACCGGCCGTGCACCTGACGGATCTGGCGCCTTCGCTGCCCGAATACGCGATCACGGCCCTGCGCGAAGCGTTTCCGGCGTTCAACAAGCAGATCAAGGGTTATTACAAGGCCGATGCCGTGCTGACGGGCGTGGAAACGCGCACCTCATCGCCGATCCGCATCAAGCGCCGCGACGACAACCTGCAAAGCCTGAATACGCGGGGCCTGTTCCCCGCCGGCGAAGGCGCCGGCTATGCGGGCGGCATCCTGTCGGCGGCCGTCGACGGCATCAAGGTGGCCGAGGCGGTGGCGCTGTCGATGGCGGCGCGCTAAGCCAGCCTCAGGCTGCCAGCGGCAGCCTGATCTGTATATGACAGCCTGGCGTGGCATCGATGGCGCTGACCTGGCCGCCCAGCTGCTGCACGATGGTGTAGACGATGTGCATGCCCAGGCCGGAGCCGCCCTGGCCCCGCTTGGTGGTGAAAAACGGTTCGAACATATGTTCGCGCACGGCCGGCGCCAGGCCGATGCCGTCATCGGAAAACTCCAGCAGCAGCCATCGCCCGGCTGCGTCTTCCCCCTCTTCCTCCTCGATGCGCGCGCGTATCGTGATGCGCCCCGGCCCGCCGTGCGGATAGCCGTGGCGGGCGCTGTTCATCAAGAGGTTCGAAAGGATTTGCGACAGCTTGCCGGCCGCCAGGCGCACCTGGCAATCGGGCGCGATGTCGAGTTCCACGCCCAGCGCCGCCTTGCGCAATTCAGGACTGTGCGCCGACACCAGGCCGTGCACATAATCGTGCAGCGCCAGGTCGGCCACGTATTCGCTGACCTGGTCCACGGCCAGCTGCTTGAAATTGCCGATCAGGTCGGCGGCGCGCGCCAGGTTGCGCTCGATCAAGGCGGCCGCGCCTTTCAGGGATTCGGCGATGTCGATCAGTTCGGCACGGCTGACCTTGGCGCCGCCCAGCAGCTGCACCAGCTGGTCGGCATAGCTGCCCATGCTCGACGCGGCCGTCAGCGCCACGCCGATGGGCGTGTTGACTTCATGCGAGACACCGGCCACCAGCGAACCGAGGGCCGCCATCTGTTCCTGCTCGATCAGGTTCGCCTGCGCTGCCAGCAGCGATTCGGTGCGCACGCGCACGATTTCTTCCAGTTGCTGCGTGCGCTCCTGGTGCTGCAGTTCGGCCGCGCCGCGGGCAGAGAAGATCGACAGCAGCAGCAAGGCCAGCAAACGCTTGTTTTCATCGATGGGACGCGTGTCGATGGCCGACAGGATACCCAGGGTCTTGCCATCGGTATCGATCAGCGGCATGCCGACATAGCTTTCCGCATGCATGTCGACAAGGAGGGTATCGAATGGAAAGCGACGCTGGATATCGCTGCCGTGAAAACACATGCTCTGGCAGGTGACGTCCTGGCAAGGCGTGTGCTGCAGGCTGTATTCGATATTCGGCTGGTAGCCATTGCCGCCCCACAGGGCGAGGGTGCGGATGCCTTCGCTGCCATCGTCCATGCGCACCAGGCGCCCGGCGATCACATACTGCACGTCGAGCGCTTCGGCCAGGTCCTTGACGAGGATGCGCAGGAAGTCGTCGCCACGGGCGTGCGCCGTCGAGGCGGTGATCGAGCGCAGGGCCGCTTCCGCCAGGGTGCGCCGCTGCTCGGGATCGAACAGGGGTTCTTGCGAATTCACATCAAACAACGGAATACTCATGAATGCTCCTGCACAGCACCGGCAGCGCAGGCACAGCTGCCGACGCGGCGATTCTCAGCCATGACCCGCCCCAGCGGACCTGCCGCGATTGTACCCCTGGATATTGTTCAATAATACAGATACACAGGAATTTTTTAAAGCCAGCCGGAACGCTTGAACAAGTAATACATATAACCGCAGACACAGCTCATCACTGCCACGGCGGCCGGATAGCCATAATGCCAGTCCAGCTCCGGCATGAACTTGAAATTCATGCCCCAGATGCCGGCAAATGCCGTGAACACGGCAAAGATGGCCGCCCAGGCCGCCAACTGCTTGTTCACTTCGCTCTCGTCGATGGCCACCATCGACAGATTCACCTGGATGGCCGTGCTGATGGTGTCGCGGATGGTATCGAGCGTGCCATTGATGCGCGCCAGATGATCGTGCACGTCGCGGAAATACTCCTGGGTATCGTGGCACAGCGGCGGCACGCGCCCGCCGTGCAGCTTGCCCACCGCTTCCATCAGGGGCGCCACCACGTGGCGCAAGACCATGACCTTGCGTTTCAGCTGGTACAGCCGCTCGATATTGTCGCGCTCGGTGCCGCGGTCGAAGATGCGGTCCTCGATCAGTTCCAGCTCCGATTCCAGCGCGTCGAGCACGGGAAAATAGCGGTCGACGACCGCATCCATCAGCGCGTACAGGACAAAGGCGGAACCCTGACGCAGCAGGTGCGGTTCGCGCTCGGCGCGGGCGCGCACGCCAAGAAAACCTTGCGAGCTGTTGCTGCGCGACGAAAGCACGTAATTGGCGCCGACAAAAATGTCGACTTCGCCCAGCACCAGTTCGTTTTCGACCATTTCCACGGTTTTCACCACGGCAAACAGGGAATCGCCGTATTCCTCGATCTTCGGGCGCTGGTGGCCCCGCTGCGCGTCTTCCACCGCCAGTTCGTGCAGGCAAAACTCGTGCTGCATCTGTTTCAGCTCGTCCGGCGTGGCGTCGAGCAGGGCGACCCAGACGAAGCAATCGGGGCGCTCGACGTAATCGCTGATATCGTCGATCGGCAAGTCGGCCAGTTTTTTGCCATCCTGGTAGGCCACGCAGTTAATCAGCATACAGTTCCACAATGAAAGTTAAGACCGGACGAAACAGTCCGGCAGGCGCCAGCTTACCTTATCGCCTGCTGTGGGTGTTGTGGCGTGCAAGGAACACCGCAAGAAAAAGCGGACGGGGGAGCCCCCGTCCGGCAAGGCGTCAATCGTCCTTGGCGCCGTCGATGCCCAGTTCGGAGATCTTGCGGGTGATGGTGTTGCGGCCGATGCCCAGGCGCACGGCGGCGTCGTTCTTGCGCCCGTGCGTATGCTTGAGCGCCGTCTTGATCAGGGCCGACTCGAATTGCCGCCCCAGCACGGCCATGACTTCCTGCTGCCCTGCGCCCAGCATGCCGGCCGCCTGCAATTCCAGTAAACCAATCCAGCCCGGCGGCGCGCCGTTGGCGGGCGCGGCAGCTTCGAATACCTGGCCGCCTTGCACATGAGCAACATTCGCCGGCGGCGCATCAGCGGCCACGGCCTGCGCGGCGCCATCGCCCTGTCCCTGCGTCAATTCCAGCGGCAAGTCCTTGATTTCCACCGTCTGGCCCGGCGCCATGACGGTGATCCAGTTGCACAGGTTTTCCAGTTGGCGCACATTGCCGGGCAAATCGAGGCTGCTGAGGAATTGCATCGTCGGCTCGCTCATGCGCTTGGCTTCCACGCCCAGCTGGCGCGCGCTTTGCACCAGGAAGTGGCGCACCAGGATGGGGATATCCTCGCGCCGCTCCCGCAAACTGGGCAGGCGCAAGCGGATCACGTTCAGGCGGTGATACAAGTCTTCGCGGAACAGGCCGTCACGCACGCGCTGCTCAAGGTTCTGGTGCGTGGCCGTAATCACGCGCACGTTTGCTTTCATCGGCTGATGGCCGCCGACGCGATAAAAATGCCCGTCAGACAGCACGCGCAGCAAGCGCGTCTGCAAATCGAACGGCATGTCGCCGATTTCATCGAGGAACAAAGTGCCGTTCTCGGCCTGCTCGAAGCGGCCCCGGCGCGTCGTCTGCGCGCCCGTAAACGCCCCCCGCTCATGGCCGAACAGTTCGGACTCGAGCAAATCCTTGGGGATCGCCGCCGTATTCAGGGCAATGAACGGTTGCGCCGCGCGCGGGCTGTGCTTGTGCAGCGCGCGCGCCACGAGTTCCTTGCCGGAACCGGATTCGCCCGTGATGAGCACCGTCACATTCGATTGCGACAACCGGCCGATGGCGCGGAAGACTTCCTGCATGGCCGGCGCCTGGCCGAGGATTTCCGGCGTTTCCGACGGGCCCGATTCGACGCTCGTCTCGCGCAGGCTCTCTTCCAGCGCGCGGCGGATCAGCTCGACGGCCTTGTCGATGTCAAACGGCTTGGCCAGGTATTCGAAGGCGCCGCCCTGGAAGGCCGCGACGGCCGAATCGAGGTCGGAAAAGGCGGTAATAATGATGACCGGCAAGCCGGGAAAACGCGATTTGACCGTCTGCAACAGTTCCAGGCCGGATGCGCCCGGCATGCGGATATCGGACACGAGCACTTGCGGCGTGTCAAATTCCAGCGCGGCGATGGCGTCGCGCGCATTGGCAAAACTCTTGGTGGCGAGGTTTTCCCGCGCCAGGGCTTTTTCCAGCACCCAGCGGATTGATTCGTCGTCGTCAACTATCCAGATTGGCTTCATTAGTGTGTGCGTCCCGCAATGGATTTCATGGGTGGGATACTGCCTCGCTTATGGCAAGGGGAGAACGATCCTGAAATCGGTGTATCCAGGCCGGCTTTCGCACTCGATCACGCCCAGGTGCTGTTGCACGAAGGTTTGCGCCAAGGTCAGCCCCAGCCCGCTGCCGCCTTCCCTGCCCGACACCAGCGGGTAGAAAATCCGGTCGCGGATCTGGGGTGCGATGCCCGGTCCATTGTCAATGATATGCAAGTCTAATGCCAGGTTGTAGCGGACCTTGGCCAGGGTCACCTGGCGCGCCACGCGCGTCTTGAAAATCAGCTCCGCGTCGCCCGCCTCGATGCGCTCGGCCAAGGCCTGCGCCGCGTTATGCGCGATATTGAGCACGGTCTGTATCAGCTGCTCCTTGTCGCCGCGAAACTCGGGGATCGAGGCGTCATAATCGCGCGAAATGGTCAGTCCGCTGGGAAACTCTGCCAGGATCAGGCTGCGGACCCGTTCGCACACTTCATGGATATTCACGTCGCCCACGATGTGCGGGCGGCGGTGCGGCGCCAGCAGGCGGTCAACCAGCGTCTGCAGGCGGTCCGCCTCCTTGATGATGACTTGCGTGTATTCGCGCAGTTCGCTCAGGTGCAGGGCCGGCAGCTCCAGCTCCAGCAGCTGGGCCGCGCCACGGATGCCGCCCAGCGGGTTCTTGATTTCATGCGCCAGATTGCGGATCAGCTCCTTGTTGACCTGGCTCTGGTCGAGGATGCGCTCCTCGCGGTCGAGCTTTAATTGCTGCACGTTTTCGCGCAATTCGATCAGCACGCCGTCGCTAGGCGCGTCGAGCGCGCTGACGATGCTGTGCACGCGCAGCGGCTCGCGCCCCAGGCGTTCCAGGCTCAGGTCCTGGCGCAGGTCCGAAAATTTGTGTTCGAGCGCCTGCGCGCAGATGCCGGCCAGCTCCTCGGGATTCAAGAACAGCGCCGTCAGCTTTTGCCGCGACAGCGCCTTCAGCGAGCTTTCCAGCAGGTTTTCCGCCGCCGCGTTGGCATAGCCGATGCGGCCGTCGCCGTCGAGCAGGATCACGGCCGAAGCGAGCAAATCAAGGCCGGCCAGGTGGGCGGGACGGCTGGAATGGTTGTCTAGTGTCATGTGCTTTACCGAATATTCGCGATCTCGCGTTTCAGGGCGTCTATGTTTTGCTGCGTGCGGCTGATGTTGTCCTTCAACTGCGCCACTCTTTCCTGATATTTCGCATAGTTGCGCTCATTGCCCTGGCGTTCGGGTTGGCCGCCGTTAAATTCCAGGCGCTGCGCCGCCAGTTTCTGCTCTTCGCTGCGCAATTCGTCCTGCAGGATCTGGCGCCGGTCCAGGTCGCGCGCCCGCTGCTCGGCGCCATCGACCTTGGGAAACGCGCCGGCGGCAGGCGCCGCCGTGGCCACCGCCTGCGTGGCGGACCGGGCAGGCGCGCCGGCCAGCGGCGCCGTCTTGCGTGGCGGCTCCGTCATGGCGCCCGGCAAATCGAGCAGCTGGCAATGCGCGCCGGCCCGCTTGTCCGTGTACGTCTTGTGTCCCTGCGCATCGGCGCACACATACAGTTGCCCGTGCGCCTGTGCCGCCGCGCCCAGCAATCCTGCCATCAGCGCCATTCTGTAATGCTTGGTCAATCTTCACTCCTGTCGGCTCGTGCCGCATGGTTCCTGGGCCGACTATACAACACCGCACCGGCGCCGCCTTGGCGCACAGCATAAAAAAACGCGGGCAAGACCATCGCCTCACCCGCGTTTTTTATTCACTACCGGCAAGTTGCCGGCATGGCGCCATTACAGCGAGTAGTACATGTCGAACTCGGCAGGATGCGTGGTCATGCGCATGCGCTGCACGTCCT
The DNA here is from genome assembly GCF_059423585.1 of Janthinobacterium sp. GW460-12-1-14-LB5. Taxonomy (NCBI): domain Bacteria; kingdom Pseudomonadati; phylum Pseudomonadota; class Betaproteobacteria; order Burkholderiales; family Oxalobacteraceae; genus Janthinobacterium; species Janthinobacterium sp. GW460-12-1-14-LB5. The sequence goes on from NZ_JBWKYD010000009.1 coordinate 117,819, forward strand.
GCATTTTCAGTTCCAGGTAAGCATCGATCATCGAATCGCTGAACACGCCGCCGCGGGTCAGGAACTCGCGGTCCTTGTCCAGGGCTTCCAGTGCTTCTTCCAGCGAAGCGCACACGGTAGGGATCAGTGCATCTTCTTCCGGCGGCAGATGGTACAGATCTTTCGAGGCGGCTTCGCCCGGATGGATCTTGTTGGCAACGCCGTCCAGGCCGGCCATCAGCAGTGCGGCGAAGCACAGGTACGGGTTCGCCAGTGGATCCGGGAAGCGCGCTTCGACGCGGCGGCCTTTTGGATTGGCCACGTGCGGGATACGGATCGAGGCGGAACGGTTTTTCGCCGAGTACGCCAGTTTCACTGGAGCTTCGTAGCCTGGTACCAGACGCTTGTACGAGTTGGTGCCCGGGTTGGTGATCGCGTTCAGTGCCTTGGCGTGCTTGATGATGCCGCCGATGTAGTACAGGGCGAAATCGGACAGGCCGGCATAGCCGTCGCCAGCGAACAGGTTTTTGCCATCTTTCCATACGGATTGATGCACGTGCATGCCCGAACCGTTGTCGCCAACGATAGGTTTCGGCATGAAGGTGGCGGTCTTGCCATAGCTGTGCGCCACGTTCCACACCACGTATTTCAGGTTTTGCGTCCAGTCGGCGCGCTCGACCAGGGTCGAGAACTTGGTGCCGATTTCATTCTGACCGGCGCCGGCCACTTCGTGATGATGTACCTCAACCGGGATGCCCAGCGATTCCAGAATCAGGCACATTTCCGAACGCATGTCCTGGAAGCTGTCCACTGGCGGCACGGGGAAGTAGCCGCCCTTGACGGTAGGACGGTGGCCGCTGTTGCCGCCTTCGATGTCCTTGCCGGTCGACCACGAACCTTCGTCCGAACCGATCTTGACGAAGCAGCCCGACATGTCGATCTTCCAGCGCACGCTGTCGAAGATGAAGAATTCCGGCTCAGGGCCGAAGTAGGCGGTGTCGCCCATGCCCGACGATTTCAGGTAGGCTTCGGCGCGTTTCGCGATCGAGCGCGGGTCGCGGTCGTAGCCCTTGCCGTCCGACGGTTCGATCACGTCGCACTGCATGAACAAGGTCGTTTCTTCCATGAACGGGTCGATATTGGCCGTGTTTGGATCCGGCAGCAAGATCATGTCGGACGCTTCGATACCTTTCCAGCCAGCGATCGAAGAACCGTCAAAGGCGTGGCCCGACTCGAATTTGTCCATGTCGAAGTGCGACACGGGAACCGTCACGTGCTGCTCTTTACCACGGGTATCAGCAAAGCGGAAATCAACGAATTTGACTTCGTTTTCTTCTACCATCTTCAAGACTTCTGCGGCTGTCATTGCCATGCGTATCTCCTAAATGAATGTGGGGTGAGCCGACCTTAGTGCGTCTGGGCTGATGAAGCGAAGCAAACATTGCGTGCCACCAAAACTCATAAGGATCATAGCAGATTCCATGCCAGCTCCAGAAGAGACCTGGCCGCCAGAGGCAAAACCCGGCTATCCCAATGAAAGTTTTCCCGCCCGCGATTTTCCTGCTGAGTTTGCGTCAAATCAAGAATGCACTATGCAAGTGCAAAAAACGAATAACGCACCATTATCGTGCATTTTGTGCGGTTTTCTGAAAAATGCCTCGTTGTGGTGCATTGAGCGTGCACCATGGCATTCCCGTTTGCGGGGCGCGGATGGCGCACTATAATCGACCATACCTGCCCACTTTCATCGAGGACGCCATGACCACCGCCGCCGACATCCTGACCACCGCCCGCAGCCGGGCCAATGAAGGTACGCCGTACGCCGGCGCCGTCACGCCGCAGGAAGCATACGAGCTGCTGCAACGCGATGCCGCCGTCAAGCTCATCGACGTGCGCACGAATGCCGAGCGCGACTGGGTCGGCCGGGTCGACATCGCCGATACCCAGCATGGTGCGGTGCAGTGGGCCACCTACCCGGGCGGCGTGCCGAATCCCGATTTCCTTGCGCAACTGGCCGCCCAGGCCGGCAAGGACGAGGTACTGCTGTTCCTGTGCCGCTCCGGCGTGCGCTCGCGCCATGCCGCCAAGCTGGCGACCGAGCACGGCTACAGCAACTGTTTCGACATCCTCGAAGGTTTTGAAGGCGACAAGGACGCCGACGGCCACCGCAAGCAGATCGGCGGCTGGTGCAAGGCAGGCTTGCCTTGGCTGGGCGCCTGACGCTGGCCGCTTGATGCTGGCCGCTTAATTATCTGAACCGTGTTTGATCTGGCGGGCCACGCGATGGCCCGCCATCGGCTACAACCATCCATGCGCGCCCGATTTTTCAACTGCGGCGCAAATTCTCCTTGAAAAAATGTACCTTATATAGTACACCGTAGAGGTGCGTCATGGATGCTTCCGGCTTGCGGCAGATTACCCTGCTGTTCTACGCGAACGGCAATGGCGGCGAACCCGTGCGCGACTGGCTCAAGTCGTTCCCCATCGAGGAACGCCATGTGATCGGGCAAGACTTGATGCATGCGCAATGGCGCTGGCCCGTGGGCATGCCCCTGTGCCGCCATCTGGGGCACGGCTTGTCGGAGGTGCGCAGCAGCTTGCCCGGCAACCGCATCGCGCGCGTGCTGATCTGCCATCACGGCGATTGCCTGGTGGCGCTGCACGGCTTTATCAAGAAAACCCGGACGACGCCGGACGATGACCTGGCGCTGGCCCGCAAACGCTACAAGGAACTGACATGAACGCCACCGCTCCCCACCTCGGCAGCAGCCTCGATGACTTCCTCAAGGAAGAAGGCATCTTCGAGCAAACGCAAACCCGCGCCATCAAGGAAGTGATCGCCTGGCAACTGACACAGGCAATGCAGGAACAATCGCTGTCGAAGACGCGCATGGCGGCCTTGCTGCAGACGAGCCGCTCGCAGCTCGACCGCCTGCTCGACCCCGGCAGCGACGTGACCCTGTCGACCCTGGAGCGGGCCGCCACGCTGCTCGGACGCAAGCTGTCGGTCACCCTCGTCTAAACTACCTCGGGCTGTTCGCCCATCAGGGTCAAGATGCGCTTGCGCACGAAATTGATGTGGCTGCGCAAGCCATACAGGCCATCCGCAAACGACAGCGGTATCGAGATCTGGTTGACCATCTCCTCGATCTGGTCCAGCCGTTGTAATTGCTCCGCATACACGTGCGCGCGCTGCTCTGGCGGCACGTCTTCCAGCGCCTGCTCGACCGTGCGCAGCTGGCCATACCAGCGGTACACGCGCGAGCGGATGCGCCACACGTACAGGGGCGGCACCACGCGCGACAGGGGTAATATCAAGGCACCGAGCGCCACCACCAGCACCCACATGCGATCAAAAAAATTGGCCAGCCAGAAACTCATGTAGCGCTGCAGCACGGGCGCGCCATCCTTGTAGAATTTCAGCGCTTCGGGCGCGACGGGAATTTCCGTGTAGCGCGCGGACGGGAACTGCCCCTGCTGCTGGAACCAGCCCGTGCCGCCATGGATGCCGGCCGCCGCCTGCACGAACAGGTCGACGAGGGCCGGATGCAAGTCTTCGCGCGCGACCAGGGTGGCCGTCGGCGCGATCAGATGATAATCCTGCGCCGGAATATTCTGCCCCAGGTCGACTATGCCGCGCGGTAAAACGACATGCGTGAGGAAAGGCAAACGCCGCGTGTACGCTTCCGCCTGCGAAAAATCAAACAGCTTGATGCCCGGCGTCTGCAGCAGCATCTGGATCAGCGGCGCTTCCGGTGCCGAGCTGAACACGAGGCCGTCGATGCGCCCTTCCAGCAACTCCACCGTGGCGGGCGTGTTCTGCAGGTCGCTCACCGTCAGCTCCTTCGCTTCCACGCCATTCACGGACAGCAACTGCCGGAACAGGCTGGGCACGCCCGTGCCTTCCGGCCCCAGGTTGATCTTCATGCCCTTCAATTGCGTCAACTCCGTCACCGCCTTGTCTTCGCGCAAGAACAGCCAGACGGGTTCCGTAAACAAACTGCCCAGGGAAATGAGGCCATGGCGCTCGGCATCGGCGTGCTCCGTCGAGCCGCTTTGCACGAAGGCGATATCGGTCTTGCCGTTATTCAGGCGCTGCAGGTTTTCCTGCGAGCCCAGCGACGGTTGCAAGGTCACCTTGATGCCGTGTTTGGCCAGGGTGGCCGCGTATTTCTTGCCGAACTCTTCGTAGGCGCTATTGTCCTGCCCCGTCGACAAACTCACCTGGCGCGGCGGCGCCGGGTCAACCAGCCAGTAGGCGAGCGCACAGAACGCGCCGACCAGCAGCAAGGTGGGACCGGCGGTGGCGAGGAAGTCGCGCACGGAAAAGCGGCTGAACGCGAGGATTTTGGACATGTGGTGGCGCATAGGTTTCATGGGTGGCTACGATGCCAAGAAAACCTCAACTATGCAAGGCACTTTCACAGGCGCGGCGTAGCCAAATCGGCTACAGTAGCAGATCGATCACCTGCCCTCTGGAGCCCCGCATGCTGAAAATTCTTGGAAAAGCCGCCTCGATCAATGTCCGCAAAGTCCTGTGGACGTGCGAGGAACTCGACCTGCCCTACGAACGCGAAGACTGGGGCAGCGGCTTTCGCAGCACCGACGACGCCACCTTCCTGGCCCTGAACCCGAACGCCATGGTGCCCGTGCTGGTTGACGGCGACCTGGTGCTGTGGGAATCGAATACGATATGCCGCTACCTGTGCGCGCAGGCGGGCCGCGACGACTTGCTGCCGAGCAATCCCCGCGCCCGCGCGGAAGTGGAAAAATGGATGGACTGGCAAATGGGCGATTTAAACAACAGCTGGCGCTACGCCTTCATGTCGCTGGTGCGCCACAGCCCCGCGCACCAGGATGCGGCGCAGCTGGCGGCTGGTATTGCCGGATGGAACAAGATGATGGGCGTGCTGGAGCAGCAGTTGCAGCGCACGGGCGCGTATGTGTGCGGCGAGCAATTCACGCTGGCCGATATCGTGCTGGGCCTGTCCGTCAAGCGCTGGCTGATGGCGCCCATGCAACGTCCCGATTATCCCGCCATCGCCGCCTACCACGCGCGCCTGGCAGATAAAACGGCCGTGTTTGCCGGCTAATCGAGTTCGATAGCCTCGACCGTGCCGCCGATGACGTAGCAATCGCCATCGCGGCGCACCTCGTCCAGGGACGCCGGATCATCGTGCGCATACGTGCCGTCGACATCGACGCACCAGACATCGCCGAAACGCAGCAACTTCACGCCGCAGCAGATGCGGTTGATGAAGTTGCCCGGCGTCCTGACCAGCACTTCGCGTACGTCACCCACCGTGATGGCGACGTTGCGCCAGACATTGCCGTCCAGCGCATGATTTCTTGCGTACAACACGATGCGCACGGCTTGCACGCCGCGCGGCCCATATGCTTGATCGAATGATACGAGCACGCCATCGTCGAAGCGGTGATATTGCGCAAAGATGTGCTGCATTCTTTCCATAGCTTCTTTCTCCTCCATAAAAAAAACCGGCCCATTCAGGCCGGCTTTTCATTGCAGCAACGATTTAATTCGCACACTGCTTCGCCACGCCCTCGGCCGGCGCGGGCGGCTCGATCAGCGGCATCAGACTCGGCGCCAGCGACACCAGCAGTTGCACGGGCAAGGCGCTGGTGAAATCGTAGTTCTTCGATTCCGGCCCCCGCACATACGCCGTCATGCTGCCATAGAAGCGCTCGCCGATATTGAAGACGAACGTGGCAGAACGGTTCACATAGCGCGACTCGATCAAACGGCCACCGGCGCCATACACGTCGAAGCGCTGGTCGCCCGTACCCGTCTTGCCGCCCATGGGAATCGGCACGCCATCGGCGCCGACGAACGCCGTCTTCGCCCGCTTGGCAGTACCGTCCGACACCACTTCGCGGATGGCCTTGGCCACGGCTTTCGCCACGTCCGGCGACAACACTTGCTCCGCCTCCACCTTGCTGCCCCGCTTGACCATGGTGTCATACGGCGTATTGGCGGCGAAATGCATGGAATCGATGCGCACGCTCGGCTTGCGCACGCCATCGTTGATGATGATGCCCATCAACTCGGCCAGCGCGGCGGGACGGTCGGCCGACGCACCCAGGGTGGTCGCATACGACGGCACCAGCGAATCGAAGGGGTAGCCCATCTTTTTCCACTGGCGGTGGATTTCCAGGAATCCTTCCACTTCCAGCAAATTGGCGATACGGCGGTCTTGCGCATGCTTGCGGTGCGTGTTGAACAGCCATTTATACACTTCCTGGCGTTCCTTCTCGCTGGCCGCCACCATCTGCGACAGGGTGGAACCTTCGTGCTGGCGCAGATACGCCACCATCCACAGTTCCAGCGGATGCACATTGGCAAGGTATCCCCGGTCGGCCAGCGACCAGTTTTCCATCGCGTACTGCTCGTACATTCTGGCCACGCGCTCGGGCGGCACTTCATTTTGCGACGGCAAGTTGGCGTTGAGGAAATCGCCGAATTCCGCGACGGTTCCTTTCGGATTGACGGTGCGGAAAATGTTCGCCAAGCGAACTGGTGTCGGGCGGATGCTGGCCAATAAAATCTTTTCCTGCTCGTCAACGCTCTTGCCGCGGTACTTCTGATAGAAACGGTGCAGGAATTCGCGCCCTTCCTTGTCGGCAAAACGGCTCAGGTACTGGGCCCGGCGCGGATCGTCCGCATCCGCCAGCAGCGAGGCCGAGGAATCGGGGCGCGAGAACATGTAGTAGCGGGCCACGTCGCGCATCAGGCGCACGAACACCAGGTTGGTCGACTGGCGCAGCGCTTGCTGCACCGTCATGATGCGGCTGTCGTCGAGCTTGGAGAAGTTGCCGAAATGGTGCAAGCCGCCGCCCGTGAAGAAGCCTTCGCCCGGATTGCCCGAATATTTGCGTTCCATGGCGGCCGCCAGCATGGCCGGCAAGTTGCGCGCCTCGCCGATAGGCAACGGTTTCAGATAGGCAATCGCCCACTGCGACAGCATGTCCTTGGGATCGACGGCAATCTTGCCCAGCTCGGCGGCGCCCATGCCGCTGTAGCGCTGGTGCAACTGGTCGATGATGTCCAGGTACGTGACCAGGGTGCGCAGCTTGGCCGTGGAACCGAGATCCAGCTTGGCGCCTTCGTTGATGTCGAGCGGCTGGTCAAAGTTATCCGTCTGCACGCGCAGCAAGTTGGCTTGCTCGCCCTTTTGCAGCAAAGTAAAACTGTAGACCACATTGGCCGGGTCGCCATTGCCCAGCATGCCCTTGCCCGTCAGGCCGGCCGCTTTCGCCACTTCCGGGTCGCGCAGCTCGCGCAAAACCTTGGTGACGGCGTTTTGCGCCTGCGCATCGAGCGTGCTGACCACTTTCAGGTCGAGGCGGTCGAGGTTGTACAAGCGCGGATCGCCGAGCATGCTGGCCAGGTGGTTGCGCACGGCATTCGAGGCCTTGCGCGTGACGAACGAGGTCGACGCTTCCGATTGCACGCCCGATGCCGTCGATGGACGCAGCTTTTCGGCAATGGCCGCATTGCGCAGCTGCGGCGAAATCACGCCCGCCTGCGCCAGCAGGCGCAGATGGCTGTTGGTCAATTCTTCCAGGTCGGCGCCGCCGGCCACCAGGTAGTGCGAGGGACGGCGCTGCGCGATCAAGAGGCTCAGCGCCTGCTTGTAGGCCAGCGCACTGCCCGGCTGATCCATATTACCCTTGAGCAAAGTCTTCACTTCGGCAAACGGACGGCCATACCAGACCCACATGCCGTCGCCGATGCCGTTGACTTCGCCAAAACCGCTCTTTGCCGACAGCGGCACGGTATTCAAGTAATTGACGACGATCTTGCGCCGCGCTTCCATGGTGTTTTCGCCATCCTGGTACGAGCGCAGGCTGGCCGAAATCATCTGCATCAGCTTGTCCTGCATGGAACTGGTGCGCCCGTCTTCCGAATGGCGGTATTTTTCGATCTGCGTGGCCAGCGTGCTGCCGCCGCCACCGCGGTGGCCGCCGAACAGGTTCAGCGCCTTGTCGAGAACGGCCTTGCTCAGGCGGTCCCATTCCACGGCGGGATTGCGCTCGGGCGTGCCCGGGTCGAGCAATTCGCGGTTTTCGATGAACAGCAGGCTTTGCACGAGCGCGGGCGGCGCTTCGGCAAAGCCGTCGAACATGCGCTCGGGATAGCTGGCCGCGAACAGCGGCGCGGCGCGGCAATCGAGAATGGTCAGGCCCGCGCGGTTTTTCTCGTGATACGTGGCAAAGATGCCCCGGTCAACCAGTTGCACCATTTTCGGCGACATGCGCGCCTGCGCCGTGACGGCGTAGTCGCGGGCATTCAGTTTGGTGATGAAGTCGGGCAAGCTGGCATAGCCGAGCCGCTCGTCATACGGGCCGTGCTGCGGATAGCGGATGGCGCCCGCCGGCGCAGGGCCAGGCTCGACCTTGAACGTCAGCTGACGGTCCAGGCGCGTGAAAAACTCGGCCTGCAGGGCCGACGTGCGCACTTCGCGCATGACGAACCACGCCACGCCGGCGATCAGCGCCAGCACGATGATGGCAAAGATGGGCCAGATGCGCGAACGGCGCTTCTTCGGCGGGCTCGCCGGCGGCGGCGCCTCGGCAGCTGGATCAGAGGGGGGCCGCTCTTGCGCGGCCAGATTGACGCCTGTGTCTTTCATGGGATGCTGGGATAAAGTTGGGTTTGGACGGCGCGGAAAAGGCGGTAGCGATACCGCTCCGCGCGGGATAAGACGAGGGCCAGCCAGGGCCGGTCACAACAAAGCTTGCTTAACATGATGTCCATACCGGTGAATCGAAAAAACACGCTACTGCACAGGCAGGCGACCCCGCGTTCGACACGCGAAGCCCCTGTTCACCATTCCACCACATCGGCATGAAAACGACTGACGAGCGCGCACAAAAATCTTGCTTCATTGAAGATTTTCGCAAAAAAACAACGTCTGGGAATGTACGCTTGCGTACATAGATGCAAGGCGGGCTGGACGCCAGCGAAAAAGCCGCCGGCGCCGGGCTGGCGGCATGTCAGATGGTGGTGTATTCCGCCTGCAAGGTATCGAGCGCGGCGCGCATCTCGGCAAAGGCGGCCGCCGCCTGCGCGGGCTCGCCCTTGACGCCCAATTCAATATGCCGGCGCGTCTGCGCGTCGCCCACGCTGGGCAAGCTGAAAACCTTGATCAACGGAAACTCCGCTTCCAGCCGCACCATCAGCGGCGTGAGCAGGGATTCGGCCGTTTCATACACGAGCAAGGCATGTTCCGCATGCGGCACCTGGTTGAACAAATGGCTGTAATGCGTGTCCAGCACCCATTCGATCATGGGCCAGGACATGACGGGAAAGCCCGGCACGAAATAATGCTCGCGTACGGCAAAGCCGGCAATCTTGTTGTACGGATTCGGAATCAGCTCGGCGCCTTCGACAAATTCCGCCATTTTCAGGCGGTGCAGGTTTTCCGGCGAGTGCAAATCGGCCGGCACGCCCGCCTCTTCGCCCATTTCCGTGATGCGTTGCTGGATATTGAGCTTGCCCTGCGGATGCAGCACCAGCGGCAAGCCCAGCGCATCGGCGGCCGCCTGGCGCGTATGGTCGTCCGGCGTGGCGCCGATGCCGCCAAAGCTGAAGACGATGTCGCCGCTGGCAAAGCTGCGCTTGAGCAAGGCGACCAGGCGGGCCGGCTCGTCGCCCACGTATTCCGCCCAGCTCAGCTGCAAGCCGCGTGCCTTGAGCATGCTCACGACTTTCGGGAAATGCTGGTCCGTGCGCTTGCCCGACAGGATTTCGTCGCCGATGATGATCAATCCGATAGCCATGAAGCTCCCTCGTAGAATGCAATAAAAATGGTCAGGCGTCCGCCGGCGCCACGTCGGTCATGCCGCGTACGCCCCGCAAACGCGCCAGTGCTTCCAGGCAGTAATACTGGAACCACAGACCCGTAAAGATAAAGATCAGCACATACAGCCAGATGGCGAACGCCGCCAGGAAGGGGAAGAACACCACCGACATCACGCCGCCCATCCACAGCATGCCGGGCACGGCGCCGGCCGCGCCGGACACCATGCCGATGGCCAGCAGCGGCCAGCGCTGCGTGCGCATGATGGCGTGGCGCTCTTCCACGCTGGCGTAATCGGCCATGGCGTCATACGCCATCACGCGGTACGTCAGCCAGCCCCACAGCACGGCTTGCCCCGCCAGCGCGGCCGGCGGAAACGCGTACAGGGGCAGCATGAGCACCCATACGACGATGAACAGCAGAAATGTGGCCAGCGAGGTGCCGACGCTGCCCAGCAGGCTGCCGCCATGCTTCTTTTCCAGCTGCGGAAAGTGCCGCCCGCCGATATGGCGGCCAATGGCCGGCATGGCGAACAGGCCCATGAAGATCAGCGCCGTCAATATCATCAGCGGCAGCAGCATGAACATGGCGATCAGCGGCACGATCACGGCTTTCAGCACGCCAAGGCCGAAGGCGGACAGCACCTGGCCGCTGGTGCGGAAGAAATCATACTGCGTGAACAGCGCATGCAGGCTGTCGATCAGCGGCTGCAAGCCCACGTACAGCAAGGCGCCCCACAGGACCAGCGACAGGATGAACGGTGCGATGCTCAACAGCAATATCCTGCCGTGCAATTGCGACAGGAAAGCACGGCCATACGAATTCAGCACATTACGCATCAACGGCGTCCTTTTCGTTTCAATCTTGCAAATTCCACCATGCGGCGCAGGCCCAGCCATTGCTGCTGCCAGAAGCCGCGGCCATAGTTGCGCCCGGGCCAGCCCACGCCATTGCTGTCGATGCGGGCCAGCTGGTCGCGCACGCCCGTGCGCGCATAGCCCGCCGAGAAATTCGCGGTGCCCAGCAGCATATCCCAAATCGGCAGCACCACGCCGAAGTTGCAACCGCCCAGGCTGCCTTTGCCTTTCGACTCGTGCCCCACGCCGATCGCATGGTGCGTGCGGTGGAAACGGGGCGAGATCAGCAGCCGCTCGCCGATGCGGCCGAAGTGTATCCTCACATTCGCATGCTGCAAGCTTTGCAAAATACGCGAAATCGACACCAGCAGCACATATTGCCCTGGCGGCACGCCGATACCGAGCGCCACCAGCGCCATCACCACGTCGCGCAGGAAGTCGTCGAGCAGGTGGTTGCGGTCATCGCTCCACAAATTCATGTTTTGCTGGCTGTGATGCAGGCTGTGCAAGCCCCACCACCAGCCGAAATGGTGCGAGGCACGGTGATAGCAATAGTCGACGAAGTCCAGTATCACAAAATAAATGATAAAACTGACTAAGGGACTGATGCCGGGCAACAGCGACTCCAGATTCAATGGATGGATATTGTCGAAACGCAAAGCACCCGCCAATGCATCCATCAGCGGATCGAGCGTGAAGAAGACCAGCACGGAAAACAGGCCGATGCGGTGCAGCACCGTGTAAATAAAATCGTTCCAGCGGGCGCGCGGGTCGGTGATCTTTTGCGCGGGTATCCAGGCTTCGAGCGGGCGCAGCACGAGAAACAGCAGCACCAGTTCGCACAGGCCGATCAGCAGCCATTCCGTGCCCTCAAACGCTTCTTCCGTGAATTCGCCAAAGCCCAGGTGGTAGACGAGAGGATTCACCACGGTCTGGAACAGCCAGCCTTGCGCCACGCCAAACGCGTCGACCACGGCGTCGATGGCGGGCGTGACGACGCTGACGATGTCGGCGGCGGTCATGGCTGGCCCTTCTTCGGCGCGTAGCCGGGATGCTCGCGCAGGGTGGCAAAGCAGAAGCCCTTGTCTTGCAAGCCGGAAATCAAGGCGTCCAGGTTGGCCGGCGCCCACGGCTCCTTGCGCGACCAGATACCCATGTGTGCAATGAAGATGTCGCCGCTGCGCAAGTTCGCCAGCGCCTTTTTCAGCAGCATGGCGTTTGGATACTTGTCGCTGGGCAGTTCATCGCCCGAATACCCCGCTGGCGCCCAGCCCGCATGCTGGTAGCCGCAGGCGCTGCCGGCGGCCAGGGTGCGCGGCGACGTGTAGCCGCCCGGCGCGCGCCAGAACGGGTCGAGCTTGCGGCCCGTCAGTTCCTGGAAGCGCGTATCGACGCGGCGCAATTCCTCGCAAAATTGCTGATCCGTGAAAGACGCCAGCTTGCCGCCATCCTTGCCGAACTGGGGCTTGACCTGGATCAAGCCGTTGGCCAGATCCTTCTTCCAGTACACGTGGTCAAACGTATGCGTGCCGAACGCATGGCCTTCGGCCACGCGCGCTTTCCAGTACGGTGCCCACGAGGCATCGAGCGAATAGTCGCCGCGCGTGGTCTTTTCGTTGGCCAGGAAGAACGTCGCTTTGATATGGCGCTTGTTCAGCACGTCGGCGATCAGTTGCGCTTGCGACTGGCTGCCCGTGTCGAAGGTCATGTAGAGCGTGCCCTTGCAGGCGGCCGGGGCCGAAGATGCGGCTGGGGCCGGTGCTGCTGGCGCCGCTGCGGCGGCATGCGCGGGCGACAGCATGACGCTGGCGCACAGCAGCATGGCAGGCACGCGGCACGCGAAAGTGAAAGGTTGCATCATCACACCCGTCATCACATGCGCGGCGAGTGGGTGGCGAAATACACGCCATGGGGCGAGCGGCCCACCGGTATCGTCTTGATCACCTTGCGCGTGGTCAGGTCGATCACGGCCACTTTCTTGATCCAGCGCAACGTTACCCACATGGTCTTGCCATCGGGCGTGATTTCCATGCAGTCCGGGCCACCGGGCACATTGATGGTGCCCACGTTTTCCAGGGTTTTCTGGTCGATGATGTTGATGGTGTTCGACACGCGGTTCGAGACGAACGTCATGCGGTTGTCGCCGAGCGCGCGGAAATTGTGCGTGCCGGCGCCCGCCTTGATGCGCTTGACGGTCTTTTGCGTGCGCCAGTCGATCACTTCCACGTAATCGCTGCCCATGATGCCGACCAGCAAATATTTACCGTCGGGCGTCATCGTGATGCCGGCCGGCGCCGGACCGACGGGCATGGTCCATTTCACCGTCTGCGTGGCCAGGTCGATGGCGCTGACCTGGTTGCTGCCCTGCTGCGTAATGAACGCCATGGTGCTGTCGGCCGTGAAGGCCATGTGGCTGGGCAATTTCGGCAGCGCGATGCGCTTGGCCAGGGTCAGGTTCTTGCCATCGTAGCGGTACAGGTCGATGCGGTCCAGGCGCAGCGAGTTCGAGATGAACCATTTCTGGTCCGGCGAAAAGCCGATCTGGTACGGGTCGAGGATATTGCTGATGCGGCGCTGGATCTGGCCCGACACGGGGTCGAGGAAGATCAGCTCATTGCCGACGGAGCTGGCGACGATCAGCGACTTGCCGTCCGGCGTCTCCATCAGATGGTGCGGTTCCTTGCCGACGGCAAAGGTGGACAGGGGGGCGTAGGTTTTCTGGTCCAGCAGTTGCACCGTAGCATCACGGGAATTGAGCACCACCACCACTTCGGCTTGCGCCGTCGATATTGCGGAAACCAGGCACAGCGAGGAAAAAACAAGGCGGCGTAGACTGCGGAACATGGAAGAAATCACTGTTAAATACAAAACATGCATTTTACGTGGAACACCGTATTTATTGTGTGAAATCCCCCTTAAATGCACCGGGCGGCCACACATCGCCTTCATTTCCGGTTTTTCTTCGCTCCGGGCCTGGAATGGCGCTTTGCAACTCATTGCTCTACAATCTGAAGCTTTCATCGCCTACACAAGGATTATCATGACCACCACCACTACCGCTTCCGGCCTGCAATACATCGATACCGTCGTCGGCGAAGGCCCTGAAGCGCAAGCCGGCAACAATGTTGTCGTGCACTACACGGGCTGGCTGCAGAACGACGACGGCAGCGCCGGTTCGAAATTTGATTCGAGCAAGGACCGCAACGACCCATTCGAATTCCCGCTGGGCGCCGGCCGCGTCATTCAAGGCTGGGACGAAGGCGTGCAAGGCATGAAAGTGGGCGGCAAGCGCCAGCTGATCATCCCGGCGGCACTGGGCTATGGCGCCCGCGGCGCCGGCGGCGTGATTCCACCGAACGCCACCCTGATTTTCGACGTCGAACTGCTGGGCGTATAAGCACCGACTCCGCAGCGCTCAAGCGACTGTACCAGGCGCCGCCCCTGCTCACGCAGCGGCGGCGTTTTTGTTTTGAATGTGTCCTCTAATGCACGGCGCGCTTTTTTCACTATGATGTCAGGCACTGCAGCACGCACGGTGGCCACTCCGCCGCGCCTGCCGCACTTTTCCAGCGATTCCATCTGTACACAGGAGCCATCATGAGTTTACAAGAGCAATTCGACCAAGCGCAGCTCGATTCCAAGACCCTGTCCGAGCGTCCGGACAATATGACCTTGCTGAAAATTTACGCCTTGTTCAAGCAAGCGTCGAGCGGCGACGCCACGGGCGAACGCCCCGGCATGACCGACTTCGTCAACCGCGCCAAGTTCGATGCCTGGGCGGCCCTGGCCGGCACCTCGAAGGAAGATGCGCAACAGCAATACATCGACCTGATCGAAGACTTGAAGGACTAAAGCGCGACAAGCGCCCGTTTTGCAGAGAAACAGGCCGAAAACGGCTGAAAACTCACCAAAAACCACCAAAACAGGCCGTTAACGCAAAAGTGGCTACCAAACCGGTAGCCACTTTTTTTACGCCTGTATTTACGCCGGTATCAGCCGTAATTTACTGTTTTGCCGCCGCCAGCGCCTGCGCGATCCAGCCGTCAAACTTTTGCTGGTGATACTTGATCCAGCCGGCCGTATGGCGGGCGATATCGGCCTGCGTGTTTTCGCCGCGGCGCATGCGCTCGTTCTGCGCATTGATGTCCGCCACGGGCAATTGCATCACCTCGAACAACTTGGCCGCGGCCGGATTTTTCTCCGCCCATTCCTTGTTAGAAACAATACGAGCCGTGTTGACGGCAAAACCGTAATCGCTGCCATCGTCGAGGCGGGTATTCACCTTGTCCGGATTGGCCGAGAATGGCACTTTCAGCCAGACCACGTCCTTGCCCGGCACCAGCACGCCGCTGACCCAGTACGGCGTCCACGTGTAGTACAAAATCGGTTCGCCACGCTTGTAGCGGCCCAGCGTATCGGCGATCAGGGCCGCATAGCTGCCCTGCACGTGCGTTACCGTTTCGCGCAGTTTGTACGCATCCATGTGGTTCTCGATCAGCGCTTCGCAGCCCCAGCCGGGGTTGCAACCCGTCAAGTCGGCCTTGCCGTCGCCATCGTGGTCGAACAGCTTGGCCAGGGTGGGGTCGCGCAACTGGTCGATATTCGTGATGTTGTACTTCTCGGCCGTCGCCTTATCGATCAGATAACCTTGCGCGGCCGGCCCCGCATACTGGCCCGTGCGCAGCAGCTTGGCGTCGCCGCCCGCATTGTTATAGAAATCCTTGTGCATCGGGTCCCAGTGCACGGCCATGAAGGTGGCGTCGCCGTTGGCGATGGCGATATGCGCGGTCGGATATTCCACTTCCTTGATCGGCTGCACATCGTAGCCGAGCTTTTCCAGGGCCTTGTCGACCAGCATGGTCTGGAAGGTTTCTTCCGCGATCGAGCTTTGCAGCGGCTGGACCTTGACGCCCTTGCCGGGCAGCGCATCGGCGGCCGGCGTCTGCGCCATGGCCAGGCTGGTGGTCAGGGCCATGGCGGCGATCGCCAGGGCGGAAAACAGCTGGAACTTGCGTTGCGATTTTTGCGTCACTTTAAAATTGTCGATTTGATGCATGTGGTTCCTTTATTGTGCGTTGGCCAGCGTTGCTTGCTGTTCAACATTATTTTTGTCCGTGTTGCCGCGCACCAGGCGCAGAACGAAACCGGCAGGGCCCGTCTGGTACCAGTGGCGCACGCCACGGCGTGGCTGGCCCATCGCTTGCGTCAAGCGGTCGAGGGTGATGGCCAGCAGCACGATACCGAGGCCACCCACGGTTGCCAGGCCCATGTCCAGGCGGCCGATGCCGCGCAATACCATCTGGCCCAGGCCACCAACGGCGATCATCGAGGCGATCACGACCATCGACAGCGACAGCATCAGCGACTGGTTGATACCGGCCATGATGGACGGCATGGCCAGCGGAAACTGCACGCGGGTCAGCAGCTGCCACGGCGAGGCGCCGTAGGCACGGGCCGCTTCGATCAGGTCGGGACGCACCTGGCGGATGCCGAGGTTGGTCAGGCGCACCAGCGGCGGCAGGGCAAAGATGATCGTCACGATCACGCCCGGCGCATTACCGATACCAAACAACATCACCACGGGCACCAGGTAGACGAAGGCGGGCGTCGTCTGCATGGCGTCCAGCAGGGGGCGCAGGATATTCTGTGCGCGGTCGCTGCTGGCAAGGAAAATACCGAGCGGCAAGCCAATGGCCAGACAGAAGGCCAGCGACGTCAGCACCAGCGACAGGGTGGTCATGGCTTCCGGCCAGATGCCCAGCATCGACACGAGCAGCAGCGCCAGCACGGTGCCGATGGCCAGGGTGCGGCTGGTAAATTGCCACGCCAGCAAGCCGATGATGGCGATCACCGTCAGCGACGGGGCCGCCAGCAGCACGCCTTCCACGCCGGACAGCACGCTGTCGATCGGCGCGCGCACGGCCTGGAAGAAGGGGCGGAAATGCGCGACGACCCAGCCCAGGCCCTGGTTGATCCAGCTTTCCAGCGGCAGCGAGCCGTCGAAAATCTGCGTCAGGTGAAAACCGGTCGCGTGTTCCGGCTGCACGGCGGGCGCGGCGGCATCCAGCCACGCGGTGCTGGCGTCGGTCGGCGGCGTCAGCGCCCAGGGATTGATCTGGGCGGCCTGTTCAACAACAGGTTCTACTGTGGAAACGGTGCTTGGGTTCATGCTTGTCCTTTCTGTTGTTGTTCGGCAATGGCTGGCGTATCGCGGTCGAGGAACTTCAGCAAGGTTGTCTTGCTGATGGCGCCGCGGAAGCTGCCGTCATTGGCCACCACAGGGACGGCGTAAGGCAGTTGCGCCACCTGGCCGAACAGGCCGGCGACTGGCTCGTCTGCATTGATGGTCTGCACGTCGGGCAAATAGGCATGCGCCAGGCCCAGCGGACCGACATGGCCGTCGAGCGCACTGCGCAGCGAATCGGCCGAGACGACGCCGAGGAACTTGCGCTGCGGATTGACGACGTAGGCAAACGCGCGATCCTGCTCTTCCAGCATCGACAGCGCGGCGCGCGAACCGCGGCTCGGCGACTCGGACACGACGATCTGGCTCTTGCGGGCGATATCGCTGGCCTTGAAGACGGCCGCCGCATCGACGCCGCGCACGAAGTTGCGCACGTAATCGTTGGCCGGTTTGCGCAAAATCTCTTCCGGCGTGCCCACCTGCACCACGTGGCCATCTTTCATGATGGCAACACGGTCGCCGATGCGCATGGCTTCGTCGAGGTCATGCGAAATGAAGACGATGGTGCGGCGCTTGATTTGCTGCAAGCGCAGCAGTTCCGATTGCATTTCCGTACGGATAATCGGATCGAGCGCGGAAAACGCCTCATCCATCAGCAAAATCGATGGATCGCACGCCAGCGCACGGGCCAGGCCCACGCGCTGCTGCATGCCGCCCGACAATTCGTCGGGATAGCTGGCGCCGTAGCCGTCCAGGCCCACCTGCTCCAGCGCTTGCTGGGCCAGCGCATGGCGCTCGGCCTTGGGCATGCCGGCCAGCTCCATGCCGAAGGCGGTGTTGTCGAGCACGGTAATTTGCGGCAGCAGCGCGAACGACTGGAACACCATGCTGATGTCCTTGCGGCGCAGGGCGCGCAGCTGGGCGTCCGGCAAGGTATTGATGTCGTTGCCGTCGATCAGGATGCGGCCGGCGGTGGGCTCGATCAGGCGGTTCAGCATGCGCACCAGGGTCGACTTGCCCGAACCGGACAGGCCCATGATGACGAAGATCTCGCCCGCTTCAATGGTAAAGGTGGCGTCGAAGACGCCGATGGTGCAGTCTGTCTTGGCCAGAATGTCCTGCTTGCTGGCGCCCTGGCGGACGAGTTCAAGTGCTTCTTCTGGCTTGTCGCCGAACACTTTGAACACATGGTCGATAATGATTTGTTTTGCCACGATGTGGTTCTCCCTCGATTTGACGAATGGATTGAAACCCAGCAAGCCTGCTAGCTTGCGGCGGGAATCAGCAAACCCTGTTGCGTCGGCTACGCCACGGCGCCAAAATGCGCACGGGAGCGACAATAAACAGGGGGTGACACGCGTGTGACCAGCGGATGGCCTAAGCCGGTGCCGGGGTGCCGTGTGCGTGCTAAAAGAGGCTGTGGTTCAGGACTTTTAACAACGCTAGCGCCATGCAAATACATGGCACCAAATGTATTTGACCGAAAAAAAATCGACCAAGCTACTTTTAACTGGATGCGGGTGTAAAACCCGAAGAATTATTCACCACTCAGCGAGCGGAGAGTACTGCGAAGCAGAAGGTGAAACGCGGTGTAGCTGTTGTAAATATGACTCAAGTATAACGCAAAAAGACACAAAAGTCCAATAGCTTTCCAAATAGAAATGTGATAGCAATGTTCGCTAACGTACAGTCAGACGTAAAAAAGGCGAAAAGAGACGTGTTTTCATCGTCTTTTCGCCCATTGCTGCGGCACGCTTCCTAGCACCAAACGGGGCGCCAGACAAGCGCGTGAAACGCCATCAAGCTGACTCGGTAAACACCTTGCGCATCTTCTCGGCGATCTTGCCTTCGATCGTGGAAGCAAACGCGCTGAGCATGAAACCCAGCTTGATTTGCAGTTGCGCCTGCTCTTTTTCCAGGGTCAGCGAACCATCGACGCCGCTGCGCTCGAAACGCAGCACATCGCCATCCCAGGCGCACGCCAGGTCATATTCCTGGGCCAGCTTGTCGGCCACTTGCTGCGCCGCTTCGCGCGCCTTTACCGCTGTCAGCTTATGTTGCTGAACTATATTTATATCCGCCATCAAACGATCCTTTTATTAAAAACGGGGGCAATACGGCCAGCATCATACCAGCCGCCATGCGGCGGACACGGCCGCAGCCGGCGCCGGACGGCTAAAAAAGCCCGTCTTTCCCGCATGTCGTTTGCGTGCGATCAAACCGGACACGCCGCAGCGGGACGACTATTCCAGTTCCAGTTGCGAGTGTCTTGGAGAACCACCATGGACCAGAAAGTCATCGTGCCGGTCGAAGCCGTGCTGACCAAATGCGTGTCCCTGCCCGTCGGCTACGTCCCTACCCCCTCGGCGCCGTATCGCTTGCACCGCAAGAATGCGCAACTGACCTTGCAGCCGGGTCCGCCCCGCCTGACGGAGGCAACCGTGCGCAACCTGGCCGCCGTGCCCGTCGGCTCACGCGTGCTGATCTGGAAACAAGATCCGTCCGTCAGCGACCTGGGCACACGCAAGGCCTTCCTGCCCGGGCTGATCCTGCAAGGCCCGCGCGACGCGCGCATCACCTTTGGCGAACCGGGCATCGCGCAGGTCAGCCCGAATGCCTTCGGCGACTTCATCGTTTCGCCGAACACCGACCAGTTCGACGCCGTGCACACGTTTGCCATCGTGCGCATGACGCTCACCATGTACCAGCGCGCGCTGGCCAGCAATGACACGGCGCCGCCCCTGCCCTGGCAATGGAATAGCGCCAGCAATACGGCGCCCCTGCGCGTATTCCCGCACGGCTTGCCCAACGTCATGAACGCGTATTACAGCCGCAGCGACAAGGCGCTCAAGTTCGGCGACTTCATCCCCAGCGGCGCCACCGAGCGCGTCTACACCTGCCGCTCGCTCGATATCGTCTCGCATGAAACGGGGCACGCCGTGCTCGATGGCCTCAAGCCGAATTGGCTGCTCAGCAACAATCCGCCGCAAACGGGCGGCTTGCACGAGTCGTTCGGCGACCTGACGGCCATCTTCCTGGCCCTGTCGCAGCTGGACCAGGTGGAAGCGGTGATCGCGCAAACGAAATCCGACCTGCACGATAAAACCTTCCTGGCCGACCTGGCGGAGCAATTCGGCCTGGCGCTGGGCCGGCCGAACGGCTTGCGCAATGCCGACAACGACATCAAATTGTCGGAAGCAGGCACGGAAGTGCACGCCATCTCGCAAGTGTTTACGGGCGCCATCTACGACATCCTGGCCGACATCTTTGCCCACGAACGCCAGCCCCAGCTGGAAGACGACGCGGCCGTGCTGCACCGCTGCGGCGACTACCTGCGCAGCCTGGTCTTGCGCGCCCTGGTGGCATCGCCCGAGCAGGCCGCCACATATGCCGACGTGGCCGGCCACATGCTGACGATCGCCCAGGCCGACGGCAACGGCGCCTACCTCGATTTCATCCGCAACAGCTTTACCGTGCGCGAAGTGCTCAAGGCCAATGCCATGACGGACGATGGCCAGATGACGTTTGCCGCCGATGTCGTCGACAAAGACGACGCCGTGCAGGACAGGCGCGCCTGCTGCGGTACCATGAACCATGCGGAATACAGCGAGTCGGATCAATTGCTCGAAGCGGAGCGCGAAGCACTGGCCGCCTGGTGCCGCAGCTACGGTCCACGGTAAACAGGACAGCACAAGGCAGCGCACCAGCGCGCCCGCGTCAGGCCAGCCGCACCAGCGGCTGGCCATGGCGCGGCCCACCACCCACAACAGCAAGGAGCAGCATGAAAATTTCAGCCCGCAGCAGCGGCGGCTTTGCCGGCCTGAGCGAACAGTACGACATCGATACGCAAGCCCATCCGGCTGGCCCCCGCCTGGAAGCGGCATTGGCCAGCAGCGGCTTTTTCACGCAGCCGCCAGCCACGGTGGAACAGGTCGGCGCCGACATTCCCCACTGGCAGATCACCGTCGACGCGCCCAGCGCGCGCCGCACCATCACGTTTGCCGAGGATGGCAGTGCTGAAAATGCACGTTGGCAACAGTTGCTGACGCAAATACGTGCCAGCGCCTGATTTTTCTGGCATGTATTTGTAGCGCTCTTGACCTGAGTAAAACAAAAACACCACACGGTAAGCCAGCACGCCACCCGCCCCGCAACCTGCCGCGGCGGGCGACTGTCGCTTTCTTGCCGCGTTCTTCATGGCAACGTCCCGGATAGTCGCTGAAATGCCCGCTCTGCGCAGCAACGGCACTGTCAAAAAATGAATTTGCTTATATGTATTGTATATAAGCGGGATTTGTGAGAAATAGCGAATTGCCTTAAAATACAATGCTTTGCTTTAGTATGCGCCGCCGAGGTTCCTGCAGGCGCTACAGCACCTCCCCCCAAATTGATAGGACTGTTATGACCCACGTTGTCACCGAATCCTGCATCGCCTGTCGCTATACCGACTGCGTCGATGTCTGCCCGGTAGATTGTTTCCGGGAAGGCCCGAACTTCCTGGCAATCGATCCGGACGAATGTATTGACTGCGCCGTCTGCGTGGCAGAGTGCCCGGTGAACGCGATTTTCGCGGAAGAAGACGTGCCGGGCGACCAGCAAGCCTTCATCAAGATCAACGTCGATCTGGCCCGCAACTGGCCCTCGATCACCAAGACGAAGGCTGCCTTGCCGGAAGCCGAGCAATACAAGGACGTCAAGGACAAGCTCGACATGCTGGTGCGCTAAGCGCACGGCAGTTGCGGCGGCAGTTCCGGCGGAGACTCTTCCCCGCAGGGGCGTGGCGGCAAAAAAATGTACAAAAAGCAGCGGAAACGCTGCTTTTTTTGCTTTTATGGCATCGTTGCAGGTCTATCCACGCAAGTGTGGCGCGCTGTCACAGCAAAGCGCAAACTGTGGACCTGTGCGCGGTAAAGCACATTTTGTCCTCAACAAATATCGTAAAATTGGATTATGATATTTGAGCCGATATTGGCGCTTGGAATTAAACAAGGACTCTATATGCTTTACCAACTGCACGAACTGCAACGCTCTTTCCTCACTCCGGTGATGCAATGGGCAGACATGTCCTCCAAGTTATTTACCAACCCGGTTTCTCCACTGGCCCACACCCCGTTTTCGCAACGCATCGCAGCCGGCTACGAGCTGATGTACCGCCTTGGCAAAGACTACGAAAAACCGCAATTCGACATCAAATCCGTTCTCGTCCAAGGCGAGAGCGTCGACATCCGCGAACATGTTGTCGTGACAAAACCGTTTTGCCGCCTGATTCACTTCAAAAAAGAAACCACTGGCTTGCAACAGCCCAAAGTTTTGCTGGTTGCCCCCCTGTCCGGTCACCACTCGACCCTGCTGCGCGATACCGTGCGCGGCTTGCTGGCCGAGCACGATGTCTACATCACCGACTGGACGGACGCGCGCATGGTACCGCTGACGGAAGGCCCGTTCCACCTGGACGACTACATTTATTATGTGCAGGAATTCATCCGCCTGCTGGCGCCCGACCTGCATGTCATTTCCGTCTGTCAACCGACCGTGCCCGTGCTGGCGGCCATTTCGCTGATGGCGACGGCCAAAGATCCGCACATGCCGAAAACCATGACGATGATGGGCGGCCCGATCGACCCGCGCCGCTCGCCCACGCAAGTGAACAACCTGGCGACGGAAAAGAAATTCTCGTGGTTTGAAAACACCGTGATCTACGCGGTGCCGCCGAACTACCCGGGCTTTGGCCGCAAGGTGTATCCGGGCTTCCTGCAGCACGCCGGTTTCATCGCCATGAACCCGGGCCGCCACGCCCAAAGCCACCGCGAGTTCTACATGCACCTGGTGACGGGCGACGACGAACCGGCGGAAGGCCACCGCCAGTTCTACAACGAGTACAACGCCGTGCTGGACATGCCGGCCGAGTACTACCTGGAAACGATCAAGACCGTGTTCCAGGAATTCAGCCTGCCGAAGGGCACGTGGAAAGTGGGCGGCCAGCTGGTGCGCCCGCAAGACATCACGAACGTGGCGCTGTTCACCGTGGAAGGCGAACTGGACGACATTTCCGGCGCCGGCCAGACGCAGGCAGCGCATGACTTGTGTTCCGGCATCCCTGCCGAGATGCAGCAAGATTTCGTGGCGCCAAAATGTGGCCATTACGGCATCTTCTCGGGCCGCCGCTGGCGCGAGATCATTTGCCCGAAAATCGGCGAATTCATTCAGAAGCACGGCTAATACACGCAATCTCCATCGAAACGCCACGCCAGTTCATACTGGCGTGGCGTTTTCTTTTATGCCCGGCTCACGCGCGCTCGATTTTCACCGTCGGGCGCGTATTGACAAAGATTTGCTCGACCCTCGGCTCGCCCGGCCCCGGCTTCTTCATCGCATAGCCATTCACGGGCTGCGAGCGGTTCACCCACAGCGCGTAATACAGGTGGTCGGCGCGCGGATCTTCCGTATTCGGGTGGATCAATATCGTCAGGCCCAGGCTGTTGAGCTGCAGCCACGGCACGATCACCGATATCAGGTCATTGGTAAAGCCAAAGTAAAACGACGGCGTCACGTGCGGGCCGCGCGGCTCCAGGTTCCAGTCGCCCAGCTCGATCTGGAAGCGTTCGGCCGCCCACTTGCGTATCAGCGCCGCCTTCTGGTAACTGTCTTCGTCAAAATAGATATGCGCGTGATAACTCTCGATATCCGTATAGGCGCGCGGCTTGCCCGGCAAGGCTTCCTCGCCGGGCCGCACGCTGACGGGGCGCGGCGTAGGCGCCGTGTCCGTATGCTCGCCCCACGGACTCTTGCCGGATCCTGGCTTCACCCGTTTCACGGCGCCATCCTGCGCCAGCGCCGTCCCCGCCAGCCCCGAGGCGGCCAGCGCCGCCACCAGGCCGCCGCCGCGCAAGACCGTGCGGCGCTGCGGAGAAAGGAGATTGGCCCATTCCAGGTCGATGGCCGCGTGTTGATTTTTGTCAGACATAGGAGTTCCTGTTCTTGATGATCGGTAGAGGGATGCGGCAAATCAGAATGACAGTGTTGCGCGGGCGTAGTAATAGCCGCCCAGCACGCCCAATGGCCCCGAGTTGTCGTAAGCCCCCGTGTACTGCGCCAGATTCGCGGCGCTGCGCGCCTCGCGCGGCACCTGGTTCGGTTTCTGGTCGAAGACATTGTTGGCGCCCACCGTCACGTTGAGGCGCTTGCTGATGTCGTAGCCGATGCTGACATCCGTCACAAAGGCGGCTTTCAGCTGGTAATCGCCGCCCGTGATCGCGTTCAGGCGCTTGAGCTTGCCGTAGCGCGTCTCGCGTACATTGAATGCCCAACCGGCTTTTTCATACGCCAGGGTGAGGATTTCCTTGTCGCGCGGCGCGCGGTACAGCAAGTCGTACTCGGCCGATTTGCTCAGGGTGCCGATGTTCGGCAAGCCTTGCAGCACGGCGGGAAGTTCCGCCTTGCCCACCAGGCTCGTATGGTTGAGATTCGCCGCCGCCGTCCAGCGCAGCTTGCCGTCGGCCACGCGCAGCACATCTTCCGCCGTGAAATCGATGCCGCGCGTGCGCGTGTCGCCCACGTTGGCAAAATAATGCGCGACAAGGCCATTGCCGACCGTCAAGCCCGCCGAACGCAGCAGGTTTTCAATCACGCCCGCTTGCGCCGCCGTCAGCGGCCGGCCGCTGCCGTCGAGCGCCACGCCCGAGCTGCGGTCGATGCCGATGTTCGACGACACACCGAGGCGGTCGCTGACCTTGATTTGATACGCGTCAACGGCCAGGCGCAGGGTCCGCGTAGGATTGAAGGTCAGCCCGGCCGACAGATTCGTCGATTTTTCCGGTTTTAATGCTTGCGCGCCCAAGGCTCGCGCCGCAAGCGAATTGGGCTGCGCCAGGGTGTAGGGCACGCCCGCATGGTCGGACGTGTTCGAATACGATTGCGTCACCAGGCTCGGTGCATGGAAGCCATTGCTGACGGTGCCGCGCACGGCGACAGCGGGTGTGACGTCATAGCGGGCCGACAAACGCCCCGTCGTCTTGCTGCCGAAATCGGAATATTTTTCGGCACGCAAGGCCGTATCGAGCAGCAACTGCGGCGTCAGTTTGGCGCCCAGACCGATATACGCCGCGTAGCTGTGGCGCGCCGTGTCGGACGCATCGACGGGCAGGTAGCCCGCCAGCGCCGACGAACCGCTGCCCTGCCAGGAAGCAGGCTCGCCCGGGCTGCGTTGCTGCGTTTCATGCGAATACTCGAGGCCGACGCTGAGGTCGGCCGGTTCGCTCAAGCCAAGCGGCACGGGACGGCGCAGGTCGGCGTTGGTGGTCGAACGGCTATAGCGCTGCTTGCCGATATCAAAATCCGTCTTGCCGCCCGGATAAGTCAGCGAGTAGTTGGCCGAGTGCTCCACGCCCACGTTGATATCGTCGCGGCCATATGTCGTGCTCAGGTCCCAAGACCAGCCCGCCGTCTCGCCCTTGATGCCGCCCGTCAAGGAAAAGTCGTTTTCGCTCGTCGTTTCATATGGCGTGAAGCCGTCGGGATACACGGCCAGCAAGCCCTTGTTGTTATTGAAAATGGTATTGGGCAGACGGAAATTCTGCGCCGAGCGGGCATTGCGGTGCGCATACGTGCCGAAGCCGTACAGTTGCACCTCGTTCGACACGTCATAGCCGACGTTGGCGCTGAGCGAGGCGGTCGTGCTTTGCGGCACACCCGTATTGCGCCAGGGATTGCTGTTGCGCGTCGCTTCGGCCGGGTTAGGCGAAGCGCCGGCCGGCAAGCTGTTGTTCGGCCCCAATTTGACCAGCTGGCCATCGCTGTTGCGCACGGCCGGATACGACAGATAGCCGGGATTCAAGCCGAAGTTACGCACGGCAATGCCCTGGCGCTGGACTTCGGCGCCGAAGTGGGCAAAGCCGTGCTCGCCCAGGCGCGTGCCGCCGTCGATGCGCGCGGAACCGTTGGTGCCGTCGCCGTCGTAGGTGGAACCGAGCTGTGTGCTGAAGCTGCCCTTGTCATCCGCTTTCAGGATGATGTTGATGACGCCGGCGATGGCGTCGGAACCGTAGATGGCGGAGGCGCCGTCGCGCAGGATTTCCACGCGGGCAATGGCCCCCGTGGGGATCAGGGCCAGGTCGGTGGCGACGGAACCGGGAAAACCATCCTCATTGACGATGGCCGTCGTATGCCGGCGCTTGCCGTTGACCAGCACCAAGGTATGCGATGGGTCGAGGTTGCGCAGCTGGCCCGCGCGCACGATGCTGCCCAGGTCGGGCTGTACGCGGGCCGGTAAGTTAAACGATGGCAAGGCCGTATCGAGCGCATCGAGCAGGTTCAATTTGCCCGTGGCCTGCAATTGCTGCGCGCTGATCACGTCGATCGGCGCGGCGCTATTGGCCACCGTGCGGCCCGTGCCGCGCGCGCCCGTGACGATGACGGCGTCCAGCGGCGCGCCGGCGAGCGTGCCAGCGCCGTCCGCCGCCGCTTGCGCATGGGCCGCGCTGGGCGCGCCCAGCACGAGCACGGCCAGCGAGACGGCGTGCGCCAGTTGCCGCAAGCGTGGTGCGGGGGAATGCTTGTGAATCAGTTCCAGCATACGAAAACATCCTTTCAAAGTCGTCAACACAGTGGCTGCAGACTAAAGGATGGACAAACAAACAAGAACGAATGGTTTCGTATTTAGATATTTCGTTTTGGCAACTAACAACAGTGCCGCGGGACGTCAGGGAAGGGACGGGGCACTAGCCAGGCTCTGGTCGAGCCGCTTCCAGTAATCGCGTTCCAGCCTGGCCGTATCGATTTCACGGGCCGCTTCGTTGAAGCGTTTTTGCTGCGCCGCGCCGTCTGCCGTGCGCTGGAAGCACACGTGCACGGGGCGCTCCTTGAAGACGGTATCGATGATGGCGATGCGTTCCCGCTCGGCCTTGCTGAAGTTGCGCCCCATCAGCAAGTGCTGCAGGACATGGCGCTCGATGACGATAACGCGGTAGCGCTTGATGAACAGTTTTTTCAGATTCGTCGCGTCGTTCAAGCCCTCTTCCGTCTTCAGCTCGCCGCGCGCCACCATGCCATCGAACTGTTCTCCATTCGAATAGCCGGCCACGGTGCCGATGCGCAACTGGCCCAGTTCCGCCAGGGTGGCGCCAGGCACGCCATCTTCCTTCAGATATGCGAGCACGCCTTGCGTATTGCCAACCGGAACAGAAAAGTGGCAGAGTTTTTCCCGTTCGGGCGTGCGCCAGACGGCCAGAAAACCGGCATAGCGGGGACTGGCCAGGCCAAACTGCATGGCGCGCTTCCAGGGAAAATACTCATATTTGACCGTATAGCCGAGACGCTCGAAGACGGCGCTGACCATCGCGCCCGACATGCCGTCGGCCGGCAGGCTGCGGGAAATGAAGGGCGGCCAGTCTTCCGCCGCGAAGCGGACGATGCGCGAGCTGGCAGCGCCCGGCGCCGCCATGGAAGATACTGCCTGCCCGTGCGCAAGGGCAAGCGCAGAGTGCATAAAGAAACAGAAGGGCAAACCAACTGTCCGGAGGAAACGCATGTTTTGCTCCTATGGCCTGGCGCGCATGGCAATGCAGGCGCGGCAACAGGACTGGCGGTCGGCTTTTTTTGATCACTGGCTTGATAAAAATCATGCTCCCATAAAAAAAGGAATTTTCAAAGTTGTTTATTTGCACTTTGACATTCCCGGGAGAAATAAAATACGATTGCGGCGCGCCCGCAACAGCCCGCTATGCCCCTCTCGCAACACAGGTTTTTACTTGTATGCGGGCCAGATGGCCGATAATGACGTTTTAGCGTATTGAAGACGACCGTGCCGCATCCCGTTCCTCCCTCACTTGCCGACCAGATCGAAGACTTGCTGCCGCAAACGCAGTGCACCAAATGCGGCTACAACGGCTGCCGCCCGTATGCGGAAGCGATTGCCGCAGGCAGCGCCGACATCAACCAGTGCCCACCGGGCGGCGCGCAGGGCATCGTGCGCCTGGCCGGCTTGCTGGGCAAAAAAGTCATTCCGCTCAATCCCGTCAACGGCCTCGAACGTCCGCGATCTGTCGCCTACATCGACGAATCGCTGTGTATCGGCTGCACCCTGTGCATCCAGGCCTGTCCCGTCGACGCCATCGTCGGCGCCGCCAAACAGATGCATACGGTGGTGACCAGCCTGTGCACGGGCTGCGACCTGTGCGTGGCGCCCTGCCCCGTCGACTGCATCGTCATGTACCCGGTCAGCGGCGACGCCACGGGCTGGGATGCCTGGAGCCAGGCGGAAGCGGACGACGCGCGCGCGCGCCACGATTTCCGCACGCAGCGCCTGCGCCGCGAAAGCGAGGAAAACGAGGCGCGCCTGGCCGCCAAGGCCGTCGCCAAGATGCGCGAAGTGACGCAGGAAGTGCCCGTCACACCCGACGAACAGGCGGAAAAGGAGCGCAAGCGCGCCATCATCGCCGCCGCCATGGAGCGCGCGCGCGCCAAGGCCGCCGCCAGCGCCCAGACCGAACCGCCCGCCCCCAACGCCCCGAAAAAAGACGCATGAACGCCGCCAAACGCCTGGAAATCTTTACGCGCTTTCGCGCCGCCAACCCGTCCCCGAAAACGGAACTCGAATACACGACGCCGTTCGAGCTGCTGATCGCCGTGCTGCTGTCGGCGCAGGCAACGGACGTGTCCGTCAACAAGGCGACCCGTTTGCTGTATCCGGTCGCCAATACCCCGGCCAAGATGCTGGCCCTGGGCGTGGACGAGCTGGCCAGCTACATCCGCACCATCGGCCTGTTCCGCACCAAGGCGAAGAACGTGATCGCCACCTGCCAGATCCTGCTCGATCAGCACGGCGGCGAAGTGCCGCGCGACCGCGCCTCGCTGGAAGCCTTGCCCGGCGTGGGCCGCAAGACGGCCAACGTGGTCATGAACACGGCGTTCGGCGAACCGACGATGGCGGTCGACACGCATATCTTCCGCGTCTCGAACCGCACGGGCATCGCGCCAGGCAAGAATGTCGATATCGTCGAGCAAAAACTGCTGAAATTCATCCCCAAGGAATTCCTGCACGACGCCCACCACTGGCTCATCTTGCACGGGCGCTACACCTGCACGGCGCGCAAGCCGCAATGCTGGAATTGCATGATCGCCGACCTGTGCGACTACAAGGACAAGTCGCCGATGCCGGCCGTCGTCTGACAACCCACTTTCACGAACGACGACACCATGTTGCAAACGACGCTAGACATCCTGAGTTGCCCCGCCTGCCGGCAGCCCCTGCACGGCGACACGCCAGCTGGGACGTCGGCACATGTCATGGAAGCAATATTAAGCTGTCCGGCGTGCGCGATCGAGATTCCCGTCGTGCAAGGCTTTGCGCTATTTACGGAAGCGCGGCAAGGCTGCGATAAGCAAATGCTGTCGGCGCTGCGTGCCCAGTTGACGCCCAGCGCCGAATATCTGTCCTTCATGCATCGCCGCCATGTGCGCCGCATTCCCGACCGCTACGCCGCCTTTCAGCCCTTCAATGAATCCACGCGTGCCTTTTATCCCTTGCTGGACCTGGCCAGAGAGCAACTGCAAGCTGGCGACCTCATCCTCGACACCTGGGGCCGCACGGGCTGGAGTGGCGAAATGCTGGCAGCGGCATTTCCCCAGCAGCATGTTATTTCTGTATGGGAAGGCAATTTCGATGTGCTCGGTTACATGGGATACGCGCACTGGCTGCCTGCGGGGCAACGCGCACCCAACCATGACATCATTTTCTTGCCACCGGGCAGTCCCATGCCTTTTCTCGACGGCACGTTCGCACTGATTCACGGTCTCGATTCGCTGCATCGCTATGCGCCGCTGACCTTTGCCGGCGAGATGCTGCGCATCGCCCGCAGCAATGCACCGGTCATCTTCCCGCACGTACACATGGCCAATAGCCAGCCCGTGCCGTACTTCGAGCGCGGCGGCAACATCGTTCATGGCCGACGCTATCAGCAGCGTTTTGATGCAGCGCAAGCACGCGGCGACCGCAAGACGCTGGTGATGTCGGAAGTGACCCTGTTCGACGCCAGCGGACCGCTGCATGGCGAACCGGACACGGCGCACTACAACGGCCTGGTGGCGCTGGTGCCGCCCGCATGGGAAGGGGCGCCGCTGCGCCCGGCCGATCTCGACGTCGCCGTGCCCGCATCGCGCGCCGTCGTCAATGCCCTGCTGCGGTTCGACGGCCTGAATGGCTGCGCCATCCCCGATGCGAACGCACTGGGCGGCTTGATGGACGACTTGCTGCTGCGCCACCCATGCTATGCGGAACGTCTGGCACACCTGGGCCCGCAAAAGCTGAGTGCGGAGCAGTTGCAGATCCTGTTCCAGCTAGGCCAGCTGCGTACGCTGGAGCAAGTGGCGCAGCGTCTGCAGCTGCCAGTGGAATACGTTTGCCAGCAGGCCAGGAACATGGTCGATATGGAACTGCTGCAGACGGCTCCCATCAGCGGCGCCATGGCCCGTTTGCAGTCCTACTACGCCAGCCAGATCGTGCGTCCGCTGCCCCAGGAAGAAACCTTCGAATATCTGTGGGAATTGCTGCCGACCCTGTACCAGCAGCGCCCGCTATTGCTGTGTGGCATGGACGACAGCGCGTTTGGCTGGGCGGAAGTCGAGTTGCTCGTGCCGGCCTTGCAACGGGGTCTGCTGGCGATGGGTATCCGGGCAGGCGACCGCATCGTCATGGTGTGCGCGCAACATCCTGAAGCCATGCTGCTCAGCTGGGCCAGCTGGCGCATCGGCGCTGTCGTGGTTCCCCTGCGCAAGGAACTCGCGGACACGCCCGCCTTGCTGCAGCCTTTGCTTGAACGCATTGAACCCGCCTTGCTGGTGCTGGATCATCCCCGTCACGGCGCCGCTGCCCTGGCAACATGCCCGGCACTGCTGCTCGACGCTATCGGCCAGGAAACGGCAGCGATCTTGCCGCCCGACTGTGCGCTGCCCGAACTGTCAACCTTGCTGGAAGACTGGATGGACCTGCCATCGACGCCAGCCCTATCCGGACATGCCGTCCATCCCGACGATCCTGCCGTGATTTTGTTTACCTCAGGCAGCACCGGCACGCCCAAGGGCGTCGTGCACAGCCAGCGTTCGCTGCTGCAAAGCGGCCAGCTAGCGGCCACGGAATTTGGCTGGCACGACGGAGACGTCCTGCTGTCGCTGGGCGACTGCCACACCATGAGCGGCTTGCGCAATCCCATGGTCGCCGCCCTGTTTGCCGGCGCCAGCGTGTACCTGGCCGACGAAAGCGAACGAGGCAATGTCGGCAAGACCTTGCAGGCGGCCCAGCGCCATGGCGTGAGCGTGCTGGCGACAGGCCCCGCCTGGCTGGCCATGCTGCAGCGGCTGCCGGAGCACCTGACTCTGCACCCGGCCGGTTTGCGGCAAATCATCTCCACGGGCGCGCCCCTGCCATCGGCGCTGCACACGGCCTTGTGCGAGCGCATGGGGCTCGCCATCATCGATTATTACGGACTGACGGAAACGGGCGGCCTGTGCATGCTGTTCCAGCATGCTCCTGACGCCGCGCAGGCTTGCGGCCGCCCCGCCGGCGCCGTGGTGCAAATCTGCGATGGCGATGGCCAGCCGCTGGGGCCGGGGCAGGCAGGGGAACTGCGCGTGCACAGCAACCAGCTGATGAGCGCCTACTGGGGGGATCCGGCGCAAACGGCAGCCATCGCCCGCGACGGCTGGATCTACACGGGCGATATCGCCAGCCACGATGGCCTGGGCAACATCACCCTGCTGGGCCGGCACGACGATCAGCTCAAGAACGAATATGGCGACATCGTCCATCCTGCCCCGCTTGAACACGCCATGTGCAGCTATCCGCGGGTACGGCACGCGGCCGTCACCGCCGGGCCGCAGGGCTTGATCGGCCTGCTGGTGGTCGATGATGGCTT
This sequence comes from Janthinobacterium sp. GW460-12-1-14-LB5, assembly GCF_059423585.1. NCBI lineage: Bacteria > Pseudomonadati > Pseudomonadota > Betaproteobacteria > Burkholderiales > Oxalobacteraceae > Janthinobacterium > Janthinobacterium sp. GW460-12-1-14-LB5. The sequence goes on from NZ_JBWKYD010000009.1 coordinate 149,566, forward strand.
CGAATTGCCCGCTTTTGTCGCCTTTTGCCGTCAACACGCGCACATCGAAGCCTTCCCCCGCGAATTGCGCCTACAGGCAGCCTTGCCTTACACGGCAGCAGGAAAACTCGACCGCCGCGCGCTGGCTCATTCAATCGCACCATAACCAACCACATACCATGTTTCAGACTCGCCCCACGCCTGCGAATACGCCCTTCCTGATCGGCCCCAAGTCTTTGTCGCATGCCGACCTGGAAGCACAACTGCTGCAAGTGGCGGCCAAACTGACCGCAAACGACCTGCAAAACAAGCGCGTGCTGCTGATGGTGCGCGACGATCTGGCATTTGCCCCTATGCTGCTCGGCTGCATGCGCGCCGGCGCAATTCCCCTGCTGCTCGATCCAGGCACCGCCGTGCGGCAAGTCAAGGATCTGTTGCAACATACCCATATCGATGGCGTCATTGCCGATGCGGACATCATCGACCTGTGGCGCACCGAGCATGTACCGTTGCCAGCGCAGCAGATCCGCGTCGGCACCGTCCAGGCCAAGGGAGCGCTGCTGAGCAAATTACTGGGAAGACGAGCGCCCGCCGACCTGGACAACTGGCCCGGCCTGCTGGCAGCGCCGGCACCGGCGCCCTTGCCGCCTGCACGGCAGGATGGTCCCGCCTATGTCGTGTTCACCTCCGGCAGCACGGCACGGCCAAAAGGCGTGGAAATGCACTGGCCCGCGCTGCTCGCCCACCTGCATACCATCGGCGAACACTACGCACTGACGCCCGCCTCCCGCGTGCTGAACTTGATGCCGCTGTCGCACGCCGATGGCCTGGTGCAAGGCGTGCTCTTGGCTTACCAACGGGGCTGTACCCTGGTGCGTCCTGCCCCATTCAGCATCGTGGCCATCGAAGCCATCCTGATTGCCATCTACCGCGAACAGGTGAGCCATTTGATCGCCGCGCCGACGGCGCTGGCCCTGCTCCAGCAATATGGCGCCCACCTGGCGGAAAATTTCGACAATGGTCATTTCCGCTTTGCCATTTCCTGCAGTGCGCCCCTGAGCACAGCCACCTGGACCAGCTTCAGCCAGTGTTTCAATGTAAAACTCATCAATACCTATGGCTTGAGCGAAACGGGGGCTTGCGGCCTGTATGCGGGACCGGATGCGGCCAGCCACAAGATCGGCAGCGTGGGGGTGCCGCGCGACATGCTGGCCAAAATCGTGCGCGACGATGGCAGCGCGGCCGGCTGTGATGAAGCAGGAGAACTGTGCCTGCAAGGCGCCAACCTGATGCATGGCTACCTTGACAATCCGCAAGCCACCGCCGCCGTGTTGCGCGACGGCTGGCTGCATACGGGCGACCTGGCGCGGCGCGACAGCGATGGCGTGTACTGGATCACGGGGCGCCTCAAGGATGTGATCATTTGCGGCGGCTACAATCTGTCGCCGGCAGCCATCAATGGCGTGCTGATGCAGCATCCGGCCGTGCTGGAAGCGGCCACCGTCGCCTTGCCCGACCCGACCTGGGGCGACATCCCCGTCGCCTGCGTCGTATTACGCCCCGGCATGGAAGCGGACCAGCAGCAACTGCTGCAGCATTGCGCCCAGCACCTGGGAACTCATGAATTGCCTAAACGCATCAGTTTTACGGGCCAGTTGCCGCGCACGCCGTCCGGCAAGGTCATCACAGCGCAGTTGCAGCACGCGCTCTCGCAAAGTCCGGTGGAGGCCAGCGCACACGGCAATCAACAGGAAGACATCTTCGCGCTGGCAACGGAACTCTTCAACCTCCCGGCGGGCGTCCTGACGGGTGACTCAGGTCCCGCGAATACGCCAGGCTGGGATTCGCTGGCGCATATCAACTTCGTGATCGGCCTGGAAACCCTGTTCAAGGTACGCCTGAGTCCATCGGACGTGGTGCACATGGAAACGATGGACGCCACCGTACAACTGATCAAACGGCTGACGCGCTGAGATGGCAAGCGCACCTCCTCTGCGCATCTGGCTGTACAGCGCGGTGCTGATGGCAGGCGTGCTCGCGCTGCTGGCGCTATTGCGCTGGGCGCCGTGGCGCGAGCCGGACTACGCCATTGCCAATCATACACGCCAGTTTCTCTCCGCACCGCCGTCCGGTGGCAAGGTACGCGTGCTGGGCCTGGGTTCGTCCCTGCTATGGGCCGCCACGCCGCCTGCGCTGGCACCGATAGCGCTGCCTGGCATCGACTGGATGCGCATGACCAAACCCGGCCCAGGCATCGGCTACCTGGAACCCAGCCTGGACATCATTGACCGCAATCCCCCTGACATTCTGGTCATAGACGAAAACATTCTATTGCCCGAGCAAGACAACTTGATCATGGATCAACTGCGACAAGATTTCATCCTGGAAAGCAAGGGACTGGCCTTCCGGCTTGCCGGGGACGTACGCGTGGCACCGCCACAGGTCTATGCCGCACTTGTTGACCAACGCGAAGTTTTTGCGTGCGCCGCCGTCCCGGCCTATATTCGGCGGCGCGAAACGCTCAAAAATGCTGCCAATATACAACTCGTTTTTAACAACCGGGCCGTCAACCCGCAACTGACCAGGCGCCTGCAACGTCTGGCGCAACGTGGCGTACGTATCGTGCTGCTTGAGCTGAGACGCGCCGAATTGGTGGAACAAATAATCGCGCCAGAAAAACAACGCTGGCTGTCGCGATTACGTCAAGCACTGCCACCAGGCCCCAATATTCATTACCTCACATCCCCACATTACGCGCAGCAAGACCTGCATTGCGATGGCAGCCACATGAACGCAGCTGGCGCACGTCTGTTTGCGCCCTGGTGGGCCACGCAATTACAGCAGTTGCGGGACGGGCGCTGACATGGTCTGGCTGACAACCTTCGGCATGCTGTGCATGTCTGTGCTGGTCGCGCTCTACTGGCGCCTGCCACCCGCATGGCGGACCTGGCTGCTGGCGCTGGGCGGTGCCATCTTGCTGGCGCATGATGGCTGGAGCAGCGTGGCGGCCTGGAGCGCCTTGCTGGCCTGGCTGGCCTTCATTTGCGGCCCGCAGTGGCGCCGCCCGGCCATGATGCAGACCCTGGGGCTGGCCGGTGTGCTGCTCGCCTTTATCGCTTACCAGTATGCAAAAGCCAGCCAGGGCCTGGCCGCATATCTGGGTTACGCTTTTGTTTCGCTGAAAGCCTGGCACCTGATCGCCGAGCATGGCGGCAACGTCGCCCGCGATGGCCGCGCCGCCACGACTCTGGGCTATCTGCTATTTCCACCAACCCTGGCCGTCGGTCCGGTCCAGCGTTACGACGCCTTCCGCATGGAATTGCTGCGCGCCCGCTGGGACAAGCAACTCGCCTCGCAAGCCTTGCAGCGCATGCTGTATGGCTACTGCAAGGTGATATTACTGGCCGGATATTTGATCAACTACAAACTCCACGGCCTGGAGCTACCCACAGGCAACGCCTGGTTCGATGCCTACCTGCCGCTGGTGGGCTATGGCTTGAACCTGTACTGGCAATTCTCGGGCTATTGCGATATCGCCATCGGCTTTGCCGCTCTGCTGGGCATGCGCGTACCGGAAAACTTCCATTTTCCCTTTGCAGCCCGCAACCTGCCCGATTTCTGGCGCCGCTGGCACATCACGGTGTCGGAATGGTGCCGCGATTTCGTCTTCCGGCCCATCCTCTCAAGCACGCGGCAATACCTGTTTGCCAGCCTGGGCAGCATGATCGTGCTGGGCCTGTGGCATGAATTGTCGCCGCGCTACCTGGCCTGGGGCCTGTTCCACGGCGCCGGCCTGGCCATCGTCTACCTGTGGGGCAAGCACATGCCATGGGCGGAGCAATTGCGCCGCTACGCCCTCTGGCGTGTTTTCAGCTGGTTCTTGACCTTGCAATTTGTCATACTCAGCTTCGCGCTGACGTCGACCAGCGACTTGCAGGCGGCCTGGTCCTGCCTGGCGGTCCTGTTTGCACCACTGTTACCCGGGAGTTAAGGTGTACCAATTTCTCTTGCGCTACCTGCCCGCACCGCTCGTGCACGGCCTCTTCACGCTATGGTATGGGGGATTGCTGCTGCTGCTGTGGCTAAAATGGCCGCTGGCCTTGGGCGTGGGCTTTCGTTATGGACAACTGTAAGCGGGGACCGATGCAGGCATCGGCCCCGTTGCCGCCTACAGCAAGACCATATTATCGCGGTGAATCAGCTCATGGCCTTCCATGTAGCCGAGGATGGACTCGATCTCGGTGGACGGCTTGCGCATGATGCGGCGCGCTTCGCCGCTCGTGTAGTTCGACAGGCCGCGCGCCACGGGCACACCATCCACGTCGACGCAGGTGATGACGGCGCCGCGGCCAAATTCCCCGTTCACGCCCGTCACGCCGATCGGCAGCAGTGACTTGCCTTCCTGGCGCAGCTTTTGCACGGCGCCCGCGTCGAGCACGACGGCGCCGGCCGTGTGCAGATGATCGGCCATCCACTGCTTACGTGCCGTCAATTGGCCCGTTTGTGCCCGCAACTCCGTGCCGATCGCTTCGCCCTGCGCGAGGCGGCTGAGCACGTCGCTGTCGCGGCCCCAGGCGATGATCGTGTGCGCGCCGGACTTGGCGGCGCGCTTGGCGGCGAGGATTTTCGTCAGCATGCCGCCACGCCCCAGGCTGGAGCCGGCGCCGCCCGCCATCGCTTCCAGGGCCGGATCGCCGGCGATGCCTTGCGTGATCAGGTAGGCGTTCGGGTCCTTGCGCGGGTCGGCCGAGAACAGGCCGTGCTGATCCGTCAGGATGACCAGCGCATCGGCCTCGATCAGGTTGGCCACCAGGGCACCCAGGGTGTCGTTGTCGCCGAACTTGATTTCATCGGTGACGACCGTGTCGTTTTCATTGATGATCGGCACCACGCCCAGGCGCAGCAGGGTCGTCAGGGTGGAGCGGGCATTCAGGTAGCGTTCGCGGTCGGCCAGGTCGGCGTGCGTGAGCAGCACCTGCGCCGTGCCGAGGCTGTGGGCGCGGAAGCTGCTTTCATAGATTTGCGCCAGACCCATCTGGCCGACGGCGGCGCACGCCTGCAATTCGTGGATATCGGTGGGGCGCTGCTCGAAACCGAGGCGCAGCATGCCTTCGGCGATGGCGCCGGAGCTCACCAGCACCACTTCCTTGCCCAGGGCGCGCAAGCCGGAAATCTGCGCGGCCCAGCGGGCGATGGCGGCATGGTCGAGCCCGCGGCCATCGTTGGTGACCAGCGAGGAGCCGACTTTGATGATGATGCGGGTAGCTTTTTGAATCACGGAATTCATGGGGCGGCGCTCTTCACTTAATAGACGTCAGCGCGCAGGACGCAGCAGCAGCAAGGCCAGCCCCGCCGTCAGCTCGATTGCGCACATGAACAACACAAAACCCTGAGGCAAGCCGAAGCTGATGGCCGCGAACAGACGGCCGGCGGGCTGCGCCAGGACCAACATTGCAGTGATATCGCCGAGGATGGGCGGTTCGCCCTGCCGTGCCGCGAACAGCGCCAGCAGCGCGGTAGCGCCCCAGACACCGACATGGGAAGCGTAGAACTGGCTGTAGCCATCGACGCCATTGAGGAAGATGCCCATGCCGGCCGCCATCTCGTCGGCGAACAGCAGGCAGGCGACCGCCCTCAGCCCGTAAGCATACGCGATCAGATGCAATACACGGCGCTGCCAGGCTTGCTTGCGCGCGGGCGCGACAGCGATCGTCTGTACCGGCATCAGGGTAAGGCTCTTAGTCGAGAATCTTGAAACGCGGATCATCCGGGTCGATCGACGAGATACCGCGCGCTTCTTCGGTCATCTGCGTTTCTTCGGCACGGCTTTCGCTGTGTTTCTTCTCTTCCAGATGTTGATAAATCGCATTCACCAGTTCCGGGCAACCCTGGTGGTTCAGCGCGGAAATCTCGAAAACGGGACCTTTCCAGGCGAAACGCTTGAGGAAATCCTTGACGATCTTCTTGCGCTCTTCTTCCGGCACCATGTCGAGCTTGTTCAACACCAGCCAGCGCGGCTTGTCGACCAGCGACTCGTCGTACTTTTTCAGCTCCTTGACCAGCGCCTTGGCTTCCTTGACAGGATCGACATTGGTTTCAAACGGCGCCAGGTCGACGATGTGCAACAGCAAGCCAGTGCGCTGCAAGTGGCGCAGGAATTGATGGCCGAGGCCCGCGCCTTCGGAAGCGCCTTCGATCAAGCCGGGAATGTCGGCGATCACAAAGCTCTTCTCGTGCGACACGCGCACCACGCCCAGGTTCGGGTGCAGGGTGGTAAATGGATAATCGGCAATTTTCGGACGCGCGTTCGAGACGGCCGAAATAAAGGTCGACTTGCCGGCGTTCGGCATGCCCAGCAGGCCCACGTCGGCCAGTACTTTCAGTTCCAGCCGCAGTTCGCGGCGTTCGCCTTCCTTGCCCTCGCCTTTTTGACGCGGTGCGCGGTTGGTCGAGGACTTGAAGTGAATATTGCCCCAGCCGCCTTCGCCGCCCTTGGCCAGCAGTTCGATCTGGCCGTGTTCGGTCAGGTCGGCGAGGATTTCGCCGCTCGCGTTGTCGATGATCAAGGTGCCGACCGGCATGCGCAGGTGGATGTCATCGGCGCCCTTGCCATAGCAATCTGCGCCACGGCCAGGCTCGCCATTGCGAGCCTTGTGCATTTTGGAGAAACGGAAATCGACGAGCGTGTTGATATTGCGGTCGGCGACGGCCCAGATGGACCCGCCCTTGCCGCCATCGCCGCCATCGGGACCGCCGAAAGGCCGGAATTTTTCACGGCAGAAAGATGCGCAGCCGTTGCCGCCATCGCCCGCGATGACTTCGATTTTTGCTTCGTCGATAAACTTCATAATTTTGCCGCCATAAAACTAAAAAGGCTCTACCTTGGGCAGAGCCTTTCGATTGAAGGCTTGCGCCTTACATCATGCGATCATTGCGGAGCGAACTGGCGCTCCGCCAATGAATTACGCTGGTACTGCTTCGTTTGGTACAACGGTCACGAATTGCTTCGAGCCGGCACCTTTGACAACGAACTTCACTTTGCCAGCGATCAACGCGAACAACGTGTGGTCCTTGCCCATGCCTACGCCTTCGCCGGCGCGCACTGGGGTGCCGCGTTGACGAATGATGATGCCGCCAGCATTGATAGCTTGGCCGCCGTAGACTTTAACGCCCAGACGTTTTGATTCTGAATCACGGCCGTTTCGCGTTGTGCCGCCGCCTTTTTTATGTGCCATTTAAGACTCCTTGATAGCTGATTATGTAGACAAACTGCGTCAAACAGCGGCGATTAGCCGTTGATCGAAACGATTTGGATTTCGGTAAAATTCTGGCGATGGCCTTGATGCTTTTGGTAGTGCTTACGACGACGCATCTTGAAAATTTTGACCTTATCATGGCGACCATGCGCCACAACCGTAACCAGTACCGTTGCACCTTCGACCAATGGAGCACCAAACTTGATGCTGTCGCCCGCGCCTACTGCGAGCACTTGATCGATGGTGATTTCGGAACCAATGTCTGCCGGTATCTGTTCTACTTTAAGTTTTTCGCCAGCGACAACTTTGTATTGTTTGCCACCGGTTTTTATGACCGCGTACATGATTTGAAACCTCATCAAATGTTGAAAGAATTTGTCCCACTGCCATGAAAAGCAAGCCGTGCACAACAGGGGGAACCAGCGATTATACACGGACTGAGAAATTGCGTCAAAAACTATTCACAAAGCTTGATGATCGTGGTATGTCGACAACCTGACCACCATGTCAGGCTTGCGCCAGGCAGACAGGAAAACACACGCCAGTGCCAACAAGATCAAACAATTGCCCTACAGCCATAGGCAAACATCACGCGCGCGCAAGCCTTGTCGTATAATCGCGGCACCCACAATCTAATGCAGGTTCGCCTTGTCTGACGCTAACAAACACGTTAACCAAAACACCATCGTGCAAACGATTGCCGCCGATATGGACGCAGTCAATACGGTGATCCGCCAAAAGTTGCACTCCGATGTGATTCTGATCAACCAGATCGCCGAATACATCATCAGCGCAGGCGGAAAACGCATCCGTCCCGTGCTGATCTTGCTGGTGGCCAATGCCCACGCCTATCGCGGCACGGCGCACCATGAACTGGCCGCCGTGGTCGAATTCATCCACACCGCCACCCTGCTGCACGACGACGTCGTCGATGAATCGTCGATGCGCCGCGGACGCCAGACGGCCAACGCCCTGTTCGGCAATGCCGCGTCGGTGCTGGTGGGCGACTTCCTGCACTCGCGCTCGTTCCAGCTGATGGTGTCGCTCAATAATATGCGCGTCATGCAAATCCTGTCCGATGCCACCAACGTGATCGCCGAAGGCGAAGTGCTGCAGTTGCTGAACATGCACGATCCGGACGTGACGCAGGACAGCTACCTGAACGTCATCCGCTCGAAGACGGCGAAGCTGTTCGAAGCCTCGGCGCAACTGGGCGCCCTGATCGCCGGCGCCAGCGAAGACGACATCGAAGCGGCTGCCGAATACGGCCGCTCGCTGGGCACGGCTTTCCAGCTGATCGACGACGTGCTCGACTATGCTGGCGACGCCGCCGAAATCGGCAAGAACGTGGGCGACGACTTGCGCGAAGGCAAACCAACCATGCCGCTGATCTGGCTGATGGAAAATGGTACGCCAGAGCAACGCGAACTGGTGCGCAGCTGCATCGAGCAAGGCGACGAACAGCATTTCGATGCCGTCCTGACGGCCATCACCAGCAGCGGCGCCCTCGACTACACGCGCAAGCAGGCGGAAATCGCCGGCCAGCGCGCCGCCGATGCCATCGCCGGCTGGCCTGACAGTGTTTATAAACAATCCATGCTGCAACTGTGCTCGTTTGCCGTGGATCGCAATCACTGATCGTGTTTGACCTGCATCAATAAAAAACGGCGCCACTGGCGCCGTTTTTATTACTGCCGTTCATGCTCCATGGCCGCATTCGCCAATTCCTGCACGATGGCCGGCGCCGCCTCCAGCCGTTCGCTGTAGCGGCTGCCCAGGTAGTCGCGGCGGTCGCGCACCAGCAAAGTAAATTTGTACAACTCCTCCATCACGTCCACCAGGCGCTCGTAATACGGCGACGACTTCATGCGGCCGTCATCGTCGAATTCCTGGTACGCCTTGGCCACCGAGGACTGGTTCGGGATAGTCACCATGCGCATCCAGCGCCCCAGCACGCGCAAGCCGTTGACGGCATTGAACGATTGGGAGCCGCCCGACACTTGCATCACAGCAAGAGTCCGGCCCTGCGTGGGTCGCACGCTGCCCGTTTCCAGCGGCAGCCAGTCGATCTGCGATTTAAAGACGCCCGTGACGGCGCCATGCCGCTCGGGGCTGCACCACACTTGCCCTTCCGACCATAGCGACAATGCGCGCAACTCCTGCACCTTCGGATGCTCGGGCGACACGCTATCGACCATGGGCAAGCCATGCGGGTCGAACACGCGCGTCTCGGCGCCGAAATGGCGCAGGATGCGCTCCGCTTCCAGCGTCAGCAGTTTGCTGTACGAGCGCTCGCGCAAGGAGCCGTACAACAGCAGGATGCGTGGCGCGTGCGTGGACAGCTGCGCCGGGGCAAGCTTGTCCATATCCGGCACGTCCAGATGCGCGGCGCTGATGTTCGGCAACTCTTCCATTTATGCCACCGGCTTGCCGTCGGCGCCCACCACGGCCTGGCCATCTTCCTTGGCAAACGCGCCCTGCTGGGGCAGCGGCAGGATTTCCAGCACTTTTTCCGACGGCCGGCACAGGCGCACGCCCAGTTCCGTGACGACGATGGGGCGGTTGATCAAGATAGGATGGGCTTGCATGGCGTCGAGCAGGGCCGCGTCGGGCAAATCCGGATTGGCCAGGCCCAGCTCATCGTACAGGGCGCCCTTGTCGCGCATGGCCGCGCGCACGGACAGGCCCGCACGCTGGATCAGATCGACCAGTTCCTCGCGCGAAGGCGGCTGCTTGACGTAATCGATGATGACGGGCTCGACACCCGTGTTGCGGATCAGGGCCAGGGTATTGCGCGAGGTGCCGCAAGCGGTGTTGTGATAGATCGTGATCGTCATGTCGTGATGTCCTTCAGTAAATGTGGTTCGCTGATGCAGCAAGGCGCGCCAGCGCAGCAGTTCTCGGTCAAAAAGGCCAGCAAGCCGTTCATGCCCGCGTAATTGGCCGCATAGATGATGGAGCGCCCCGCCTTGCTCGCCGTCACCAGATTGGCGTGCGCCAGCTCCTTCAAGTGAAACGACAGGGACGAGGGCGCGATCGCCAGCGCTTCGGCGATTTTCGTCGCCGCCATGCCTTCCGGGCCCGTCTGCACCAGCAGGCGGAACACGGCCAGCCGCGATTCCTGTGCCAGCGCGGCCAGGGCCGAGATGGCAGCCGTGCTCGTCAGCGGCGCAGCTTGCGTTGCGGTTGTATTTTCGTTTTCCATACTTCAATAATAATCGAATTATGGAATCAATGCCAGCAATCGCGCTGCCTACGTAACCCAGCGCACCGACCGATATGAGCAATCGGTCTACCTTGATGAAAAATCACTGCGATTGGCATTCCCATGAGACGCTCGACACCCCTGAAAATGCTCGGCTGGAGCCTGGCCGCCCTGCTGGCCCTGATTGCCATCCTCGTCATCCTCGTACTGACCTTCGACTGGAACCGCGCCCGCCCCTACATCAACGAGAAGGTGTCGGAAAGCACGGGGCGCAGCTTCGTCATCGGCGGCGACTTGCAAGTGACATGGAAGCAAGGCCTCAACACGGAGCCGGGCTGGCGCCGCTACGTGCCGCGCCCTGTCATCAGCGCGCAGGATGTGCGCATGAGCAACCCGGACTGGGCCACGGCCGGCCCGCAACTGGCCAGCGCGAAACGCATCGACGTGGCCCTCCACCCGCTGCCCCTGCTGCGGCACAAGCTGGTGCTGACGGACCTGGCGCTCGACGCACCCAATATCGCCCTGCAGCGGCGCGCCGACGGCAGCAATAGCTGGACCCTGAAAGACAATGGCCCGTCGGCATGGGACGTGGAAATCCAGCGCATGGCCTTCGCCGACGGCGCCATCCGTTATCTGGACGAGGGCATCGCCCTGGACCTGCGTGCCAAGGTCAGCTCGACGGCGCCCGACGCCACGCCGGGCGATGCGCCAGGCAACGCCCCCATGCAAAAATACGGCATCGAATTCACCCTGGGCGGCAGCTACCGCAAGGCGCCCGTGACGGGCGGCGGCAAGGCGGGCGCCGTGCTGTCATTGACCGACAACAACACCGTCTATCCCGTGCAGGCGCATGCCGTGCTGGGCAAGAACAAGGCCAGCATCGATGGCACCCTGACGGACCCGCGTTCGCTGTCCGGCATCGACTTGCAACTGAGCCTGGCCGGCGCCAGCATGGCCGACCTGTACCCGCTGACGGGCGTGCTGCTGCCGGAAACGCCGGACTACGCCACCAAGGGCCGCTTGCTGGGCAAGAAGGACGGCGCCAGCTGGAGCTGGACGTATCAGAACTTCAAGGGCACGGTGGGCCAGAGCGACCTGGCCGGCACCCTGCAATATTTACCGCGCCAGCCCCGCCCCCTGCTGCGTGGCGAAGTGACGTCGCAGCAGCTGCGCCTGGAAGACCTGGGTCCCACCATCGGCGCCGACAGCAATGCGCAAAAGCAGGCGCGCGGCAAGGCGCCCGTGCAGCCGGACAATAAAGCCTTACCCGTGGAACAGTTCAACACGGCGAAATGGAATGCGCTCGATGCCGACGTCAAATTCACGGGCAAGAAACTCGTGCGCACGCACGATATCCCGCTCAACGACATTGTCGCCAACATCCACATGAAAGACAAGGTGCTGAGTTTGACGCCGCTCAACTTCGGCATGGCCGGTGGCGACATCACGTCGAACATCACGCTCGACGGCCGTCAAAAGACCATCGCCGCGCAAGCGAAGGTGGCGGCGCGCCACCTCAAAATCCGCGAACTGTTTCCCAAGCTGCAATCGATGCAGGCGAGCTTCGGCGAAGTGTATGGCGATGCGGCGCTGACGGGCCACGGAAATTCCATTTCCGCCATGCTGGCCAGCGCGAATGGCGAACTGGCGGCCACCGTCAGCGAAGGCTCCGTCAGCCAGTTCATGCTGGAACTGGCGGGCCTGAACCTGGCCAATGCCGTGTTCGTAAAAATCTTTGGCGACAAGCAGGTGCACCTGAACTGCCTGGCCAGCGATTTCGCCGTCACGAATGGCCAGGCCGACGTGCGCCGCTTCGTGCTCGACACGGACACGGCCGTGGTGAATGTGACGGGCAACGTCAACCTGGCCCACGAAACTCTGGACCTCGACGTGCGTCCCCGCACCAAGGGCGCCCGCATCATCACCCTGCGCACGCCGCTGTACGCGAAAGGCACGTTCAAGAACCCGGACGTGGGCCCGCAAAAAGGCCCGCTGGCCCTGAAAGCGGGCGCCGCCGTGGCCCTGGCCACCGTCGTCACGCCGCTGGCCGCCCTGCTGCCCTTGGTCAATGTCGACAAGGCCCCCGACACGGACTGCGCCGCCGTCATGGCGCAAGCAAACGCCACCCGCAAGGCCCCCACCTCCCCGGCGACGCATGCGCCAGCGAAAAAGGTCAGCGAAGCGGAAATCAAAAAGGCGCAACAGGAAAAGAAATAGACCTTGATGCAGCCGCTTGAAACCCGCACCGCCATCTGCTGTAATAAAGGAAAGCGGGGTGTGGCTCAGCCTGGTAGAGCGCTGCGTTCGGGACGCAGAGGCCGGAGGTTCGAATCCTCTCACCCCGACCAGTCCTTGACCCACGCGTTGGCGTGTTGCCGGGAAGTATGATATTAATTACATCATTAGTATCCTGATCACTTCTCACGCAAGGGCCTGACCGATGTCTTTCCTGATAGTTCTGGCCGCACTGGCCTTCCTGATGCTGGCCGCCTACCGCGGCTACAGCGTGATCCTGTTTGCGCCTGTCGCCGCGCTGGGTGCCGTGCTGCTCACCGATCCATCGGCCGTGCCGGCCGTCTTCAGCGGCATCTTCATGGAAAAGATGGTGGGCTTCATCAAGCTGTATTTCCCCGTCTTTTTGCTCGGCGCCGTGTTCGGTAAACTCATCGAGCTGTCCGGCTTTTCGCAGGCCATCGTCATGGCGGCCATTCGCTACATCGGCAGCGCGCGCGCAAATGCCGTCATCGTCGCCGTGTGCGCGGCCCTGACTTACGGCGGCGTGTCGCTGTTCGTGGTGGTGTTTGCCGTGTATCCGTTTGCGGCCGAACTGTATCGCCAGAGCAATATCCCCAAGCGGCTGATGCCGGGCGCCATCGCCCTGGGCGCGTTTTCGTTCACCATGGATACTTTACCGGGCACGCCGCAAATCCAGAACATCATCCCCACCACCTTTTTCAATACGACCGGCTGGGCCGCACCGTGGCTGGGCACGATAGGCGCCGTGCTGACGGTGATCATGGGACTTGCTTTCCTCGAATGGCGCCGCCGCTCCGTCATGGCGACGGGCGAAGGGTATGGGGCCGAGGCCGAAAAGGCCACGGCCGACGCGGGCGACTTGCCCCATCCGCTGCTGTCGGTGGCGCCTCTGGTGCTGGTGGGCGTGGCCAACTTTGCGCTGACCAAGCTGATCCCGCACTGGTATGGCGCCAGCTACGTACTCACCGCCGAGGCCCTGCCGGGCTTGCATGCGCCCGTGTCCACGTCGATCGCTTCCGTCACCGGTATCTGGGCCGTGGAAGGCGCCTTGCTGCTGGGCATCTTGCTCGTGTGCATTACCGCCTTCGGGCGCATCCGCGCCGCCTTTGCCGAAGGCACCAAGGCGGCCGTGGGCGGCGCCCTGCTGGCGGCCATGAATACGGCGTCCGAATACGGTTTCGGCGGCGTCATCGCCGCGCTGCCCGGTTTTCTTGCCGTCAGCAACACCTTGCGCAGCGTGCCCGATCCGCTCGTCAACGCGGCCGTCTCCGTCACCACCCTGGCCGGCATCACGGGCTCGGCATCGGGCGGCATGAGCATCGCGCTGGCCGCCATGTCGGACAGTTTTATCCAGGCCGCGCAACAAGCGCACATTCCGCTCGAAGTCATGCACCGCGTGGTGGCGATGGCCAGCGGCGGCATGGATACCCTGCCGCACAATGGCGCCGTGATCACCCTGCTGGCCGTCACGGGCCTCACGCACCGCCAGTCCTACCGCGACATTTTCGGCATCACCGTCATCAAGACGGTGGCCGTGTTCCTCGTCATTGCCATCTATTACATGACGGGGCTGGTCTGAGGGTCGGGGCAAACTACAGGCGCGACGACGATGCCGGCTTCGCCACAGCTTGCGCCGGCTTGAACAGATGGCTGATGCCCATGGTCAGCAGCGGGCCAGCCAGCGCCAGGTAGGAACTGTCGACGCCGTACGGATTGCCCGCCAGGAACCAGCCGATGGTGGAGATCACGGAAACGATCACGCCGACGAAGGCGCCGCGCGGCGTGCCGAATTTCGGCGCGTAGAAGGCCATCAGCACCAGCACGGCCAGGGTGGCGCGCAGGGCCTTGCCCAGGAAGGCGATCATCAGCAGTTTTTCCGCATACAGCGCCAGCACCAGCGGCAGCAAACCGGCCACGACGATGGCGATGCGCAGGAACATCAGCGATTTCGCGTCATTCTTCGCCTTGTTGTACCAAGGGTCATAAAAATCCTTCATGGCCAGCGTGGCCGATGCCAGGGTGGTGGCGGAAATGCCGCCGAACAGGGCACCGGCCAAGCCGACGATCATGATGCTGGCGGAAAACGCCGGCATGTGCGCGATCAGGGTAGGAAAAGCATCGATCGACTTCATGCCCGGATACAGCACGGCGCTGCACATGCCGATCAGGGCCGCCATCAGGCCGAACGGGATCATCAGCGAGGACACGTAATAGCAGGCGCGCTTGGCCACGGCCGGGTTGTCCGTGCTGACCAGGGCCTGGATCACGTATTGCGTGGCGAAGATGGAACCGATGCCGCCGATCATCCAGGCGATGATCTGGCCCCAGCCGATCTCGACCCAATTGAACATCTTGGCCGGCAATTGCGCCTGCAGCGCGCCGATGCCGCCAGAGGCTTCCAGCGCATACGCCAGCGCCAGGATCACGCCCAGGTACTTGACGATGGAATGGGCAAAATTCGTGTACACGACCGAGCGCATGCCGCCCAGGCTGACATAGATCACGGTAATGGCGCCCACCAGCAGGATGGCCACCGTTTTGTTGATGTGCAACACGGCCGCCAGCACGGCTCCGCCGCTCGCATACAGGGCCACGGCAACGATGCTCAACGCGACGATGGTGAGGATGGACGCCGCATAACGCACGGGCTCGCCATACGTTTGCGCCAGGATGCCGGAAATCGTCGACTGCCCGCTTTCCTTGTATTTCTTGACCAGCACGATGGCCAGCAGCAAGAAGCCCAGCGACAGCGCCACCAGGTTCCAGGCGGCGGAAATGCCCAGCTCATAACCCTTCTGGGCCGTGCCGATGCTGACGGAACTGCCAATAAATTCCGACAATAACAGTGCGCCGATCAGGTAGGCGGGATAATTGCGCCCGCCCGCCGTCATGCCCTCGGCGCTGTTGGCATGCTTGCGCACGCTGTAGGTAATGTACGACATGAGGGCGAAATAGCCCACCGTGATCGCAGCGATGATGATCAATCTGTTTTCCATCCGTCTACTCCAAGTCTGCTTTTCTTATTATTATTTTTCAAGAAAGCTTCCCCTGCCGCATGCCGGACCAGCCGGTGGCGGTGCTCAGGGGGAAGTCAAATTCCTGCCATACCTATACGGTACAGCAAGCCTCACAACAAAAAGGTCCGCAACTGCTCTGTAAACAAGTCCGCCGCCTCGACGTTCGAGATATGCGAGGCGGGCAGGCTTGCCAGGCGGGCACCCGCGATTTGCCGCTGCAGCCAGCGGCTGTCGTCGATGGTGGTCACGGGATCGTGCTCGCCCGCGATGATCAAGGTCGGCACGCTGATCGTGCCGACGCCGGCGTGCAAGTCCGCCTGGGCCAGCACCTCGCAGCAGGCCGCGTAGCCGCCGGCATCCTGGCTGCGCAAGGTGCCGACCAGGCGCGCCACCGTATCCGGCTCGCGTGCGATAAATTGCGGCGTGAACCAGCGCGTGGCGGCACTTCCGGCCACCGCGGCCATGCCGTCGCGGCGCACGTGCTCCGCCCGCAGCTGCCACGGCGCGGCGCCGCCGATGCGCGCCGCCGTATTCGCCAGCACGAGCTGCGTCAGGCGCCGCGGCTGGTGTATGCCCAGCCACTGGCCAATCAAGCCGCCCATGGAAATGCCGCAGAAGGCAGCGCGCGCGATATCAAGGTGGTCGAGCAGCGCCACCACGTCCAGGCCCAGGCGCTCGATGCCGAACGGCGCGCTGCTGCTGGCGGACTGGCCATGGCCGCGCGTGTCGTAGCGCACGACAAAAAAGTCGCCCGCCAGCGCGGCCGCCTGCGCATCCCACATGGACAGGTCCGTGCCGAGGGAATTCGACAGGACCAGGCAGGGTTTAGCGCGCTCGCCATCCGTGCGGTAATGCAGGCCGATACCGTCCACCTCGCACGTTTTCCCGGCAGTGTCGTTGCCTGTCTGCGTCATCGCCTGTCTCCTCAGGAATCGTCGCCGCGCACCGACGAAGGATGGCGGCACAGCGGCATCACGTCGATCTGCATGTAAGGGAACAACGGCAGCGAGGTCAGCAAATTATGCAGCTCGTCCACGCTGTCCACGTCGAAGACGCTGATGTTGGCGTACTGGCCGGCGATGCGCCACAGGTGGCGCCACTTGCCCTCGTGCTGCAGGCGCTGCGCCAGTTCCTTTTCCGTTTGCTTGAGCTGCGCCGCCTGCTCGGCGGGCATGTTCAACGGCAGGTTCACGTTCATGCGTACATGGAATAACATGATTTCTCCCTTATTGACGCTGCATCGCATGCAACTTGTCCATATCGATCTCGACGCCCAGACCCGGACCCGTCGGCACTTGCAGCATGAAGTCGCGGTACACGAGCGGCTCGCGCAAGACTTCCTGCGTCAGCAGCAAAGGCCCGAACAATTCCGTGCCCCAGGCCAGTTCCGCAAACGTGGAGCAGACATGGGCCGTGGCGGCCGTGCCGACGCCGCCTTCGAGCATGGTGCCGCCGTACAGGCCGACGCCGGCCAGGCGCGCCACGGTGGCCACTTCCAGCGCGGGCAGCAAGCCGCCCGACTGCGTGATTTTGACGGCAAACACATCGGCCGCATCGGCCTGGGCCAGCGCCAGCGCATCGGCGGGGCCGTGCAAGGCTTCGTCGGCCATGATGGCCACGTCGAAGCGCTGTTTCAGGCGCGCCAGCGCGGCGCGGTTGCCCGCCTTCACCGGTTGTTCGATCAGGTCGATGCCGCCCGCTTCCAGCGCGGCGATGCCGCGCACGGCGTCCGTCTCGCTCCAGGCCTGGTTGACGTCGACCCGCACGCTGGCCCGCTCGCCCAGCGCCCGCTTGATTTCCAGCACGTGTGCCACGTCGTCCATCACGTCGCGCAGGCCGATCTTCAGCTTGAAGATGCGGTGGCGGCGCAGGTCCAGCATTTTTTCCCCTTCGGCGATATCGCGCGCCGTGTCGCCGCTGGCCAGCACCCAGGCCACGGGCAGCGCATCGCGCACGCGGCCGCCCAGCAATTCAGACAGGGGCACGTTCAGGCGGCGCGCCTGGGCGTCCAGCAGGGCCGTCTCGATCGCGCACTTGGCGAAGCGGTTGCCCTGGATGGCCTTGCGCACCCTGGCCATGGCCTTGGCCACTTGGCTCGCTTCCATGCCGACCAGCAGCGGCGCGATATAGGTATCGATATTCGTCTTGATGCTTTCCGGGCTTTCGCCGCCGTAGCCCAAGCCGCCGATGGTGGTCGCCTCGCCCCAGCCCGTGATGCCGTCGGCGCAGCGCAGCCGCACCAGCACCAGGGTTTGCGTGTTCATGGTGGCGACGGACATCCGGTGCGGACGGATGGTTGGCACATCAACCAGGTAGGTCTCGATATTTTGAATCATATTTATTCCGTATAATTCTGTGGAGTGGAGACACGATATTCCCGGAATGCCCCCACGTCCAACACCGAGTTGGTATCAAACCTATACCTGAAAGGTATGAAGATGGAATTACGGCACTTGCGCTACTTCGTTGCGGTCGCAGAGGAAAGGAACTTCACGCGGGCCGCCGCGCGCCTGCATATCGCGCAGCCGCCGCTGAGCCGCCAGATGCAGCAGCTGGAAGAAACCCTGGGCGTGGCGCTGATCGAAAAGGGGTCACGGCCACTGCGGCTGACGGAAGCGGGCGAGTTTTTCCTCGCCCATGCGCGGCCCCTGCTCGACCAGGTGCGCGACCTGCAGGCGATGACGCAACGCGTGGGCAAGCTGGAACGCACGCTGTCGATCGGCTTCGTCGCCTCGACCCTGTATGGCGAATTGCCCGACATCGTGCACCGCTTTTGCGAGTGCCATCCCGAGGTCGACGTGACCCTGCATGAAATGACGACGGTGCAGCAGTTGAAGGCCCTGAAGGAAGGCCGCATCGACGTGGGCTTCGGGCGCTTGAAAAGCGAAGACCCCAGCATCCGCCGCATCCTGCTGCGCGAAGAGCGGCTGGTGGTGGCCCTGCCGCCCGGCCACCGGCTGGCCAAGGGGGAAGGCGGATTGCGCCTGACGGAGCTG
Organism: Janthinobacterium sp. GW460-12-1-14-LB5; assembly: GCF_059423585.1. Lineage (NCBI taxonomy): Bacteria > Pseudomonadati > Pseudomonadota > Betaproteobacteria > Burkholderiales > Oxalobacteraceae > Janthinobacterium > Janthinobacterium sp. GW460-12-1-14-LB5. Next base: position 168,275 of record NZ_JBWKYD010000009.1, read on the forward strand.
GTGCATGAAACCCTGCTCGTGTATCCGAAAGCACCCCGCCCCAGCTTTGCCGACCAGGTGCTGGCCATGTTCAGCGAAGGCAATGTCACGCCCGGTCCCGTCACGGAAGTGCGGGAGCTGCAGATTTCCATGGGACTGGTGGCGGCCGGCCAGGGCATTTCCATCGTGCCGGAAAGCGTGCAAGCCATGCATCACCGGAACGTCGTGTACCGCAAACTGGACGACAAGCATGCGTTCTCGCCCATTTTATTCAGCATGCGGCATATGGACCGCTCGCCGGAACTGGAAAACCTTCTCGCCGCCGTGTATTCGATCTACGATGAACACGGCATCGCGCACGTCAAGGAAAGCCTGTCGCCCTCACGCTGACAGCGGCGCGTCGGCCAGCAATGCCGGGCGCAGCGCGCGGATGCGCAGCTCCGTGAAATAGCCGCCCGCCTCGTTGTAGCGCAGGTAGTGGCGGCCGCAGTCCAGGCAGCGGGCCACCTGACTCAGGTTCGCGGGATAGTAGCGCGGCGCGATGGGCGCATCGACGCTGTCGTAGCACGTGCCCTGCGGGTGGTATTCCGCAAACGTCGGTTCCTCGTACGGATCTTCGCGCAGGGTGCCAATTTCTTCAAAGCGGTCCAGCTCCAGCGAGGTGGGAAGACGCTGCCAGGCATCGAGCAGGACGGCGCAGCAGCTGCATTTTTGCGTGACGCCTGCCGACGTGGCGGCCAGCGTGGACAGGGCGGGGAAGTCGATGAATATCATGTTCAGCCAAGGCAAAGGGGCGGCCCTTGGCAACGAGCCTGACCGCGCCCCTTATTTTAGCGCAGCCACATCCGGCCGACACGCGGCCCACATTTTGCCAGCCCCAGTTCCAGCAGCATCAGCATGCAGCCGGAAACGAGCAGCAGCGGCATCAGCGCGCACATGCCGGCCGCCGCCAGCCAGGCCAGCGCGGACGGCGAGGTCCAGGCGCCCGGCAGCAGCTTGGGCAAGCCCAGCGAGCCTGGCAGGCGCCGCTTGAAGAACATCACCCAGCCTGACACCAGCGAAAACAGCACGCTGGCGCCGAACACGAGCAACAGCGCCTGGTTCCACCAGCCGAATTCGCCCCGGTGGAACGGGATGCCGATGGCCGTCGCCTTGCCGAACGCCGTCTGCGCGTCCCATCCCGCATAGTACAAAGGCTTGCCGCTGTAGGCATCGAATTGGAGGTCGAAGCGCAGGGTGGGCTGGCTGCGGTCGGCCATGGTGGCGCGCCACACATCGTCCTGGCTGGCCGGCGCCGTCAGCTGCACGGCGATGGCCGGCGCATGGCTGCGCGCCACCTGCCACGCATCCTGCCAGTCGAGCGGAGCGCCCTCCTCGCGCGAATGCAGGCCGCGCGGCACGGGCGGCGGCGCCTGGCCGCTGACGTCGCGCAACGCGCGGATGCGCCCACCCGCCTCCTGGCTCCACGTCAGCCCTGTCGTCAGGATCACGACGCTGACGATGCCGAGCACCACGCCGAGAAAAGCATGCCACTGGCGCCAGCCATTGCGGCCCCGCGCGCCCCGCTTCGGCAAACCCGATTGCGCGCCGCGCGGCCACCACAGCACCACGCCCGTCACCAGCATCACCATCAGCCAGCTGGCGGCCAGCTCGATCATCCAGCGCCAGCCATCGTTTTGCAGCAGGCGCGAATGCAGCTTTTTCGCCCAGTTGCCGAAACGTTCGCTGCTGGCCAGGCTGCCCAAGACGCGCGCGTCATAGGGATTCACATACACGATGACGGCTTGCGCGGGCAGGCCGAATTTTGGCTTGACCGGTGCGGCATGCCCGCCATGGCCCGCATGTTCATCGGGCGCGCCGCCGGGCGGCGCGAACGCCACCTGCACCGCGTCGTCCTGCTGAAACGGCGGCACCACCTGCTGCACCGTCCAGCCGCGCGGCGCCGCCCGTTCCGCTGCCGCCACGGCGGCGTCCAGCGGCAGCATGGACGCTTGCGGCGCCACATGGTCGAGGTGCTGGTACAGCCTTGCCTCGATCTGCGGCGTAAACACATACAAAATGCCCGTCAGGGTGGCCACCAGGGCAAACGGCGAGGCGATCAGCGCGGCCCAGAAGTGGATGCGCCAGTACAGGCTCTTGCGCCGTGCGACAAGAAAGGTTGCGTCGTCCATGGCCATCCTCACATTCCGCCATAGGTATAGGCCAGGCCCAGCATCACGCTGCGCGGCGCGCCGGGCGTGTACTGGTTCTGGCTGTTCGGCGCATAGCTGCCCGTGCCAGCATAGCTGCTGCTGGCCGAATCGGCATAGCGTTTATCGGCCACATTGCGCACCTGCGCCCACGCTTCCAGGCCCCGCGCCAGCTGATAGCTGGCGCGCAGGTTCAGCAGCGCGTGGCCGCCATACTCCACCGTGTTGGCATTGTTCATCCAGTAGCGGCCCTGATGCACGGCTTCGAGCGCGATACGCGCGCCCGTCACGGGCTTGTAGCCGATCTCGAACGAGGTGATGTCGCGCGGCGCCTGCGGCATGGTGTGGCCGCTGTAATCGAGGCTGGCGGAGACCTGGTAGCGCAGGTAGCGGTGGCGCGCGATGGCCGTGGCGAAGCGCGCGTCGAACGGGCCGCTGGCGTAGTTCAGGCCCAGCTCCAGGCCTTCGCTGCGCGTGCGTCCCGCATTGCGGTTTTCGCTGTTGCCCGGCGAGAGCGTGTAGCTGACGATGGTGTCGCGCCCATCGAGGCGGTACAGGGCCGTGTCGAGTTTCAAGCGGCCCTGCAAAAAGGCCCAGCGCAAGCCCAGTTCATAGTTGTTGTAGACGGACGGCTGCAAATCGGCGATGCCCGTCTTGCCATACAGCTGGCTCACTTCGGGCGGCGTGAAGCCCTGGCTGACGTTCGCATACGCGCTGCCCGCATGGCCGATGGCGTAGGTGGCGCCCAGCTTCGGACTCGCGTGCGAAAAACTGCGCGACTCGTCGGGCGCGCCGTAATTGACGCTGCCGCCCGGCGCCACCTTGTTGTGGTAATCGTAGCGGATGGCGTCCGAACGGCCGCCCAGCACCACGCGCGTGCCCGCCAGCGGAGACCATTCCCACTGCGCGAAGACGGCCGTGTTCAAAATGTCCGTCTGGTAGTCGCGCACGCCCTGCGGATTGGACGCATTAGCCAGGGTATAGCGCAGGTAGCGCCCTGTGGCGGCATCGCGCACGATGGAGAGATTGTCGCTGACAAAGGGATTGTCGCTCTTGTCCACGTAAACGCCGGCGACCAGGCGCGAACGCAGCCACGCGAATTCCTGCTGGTGTTTCACGTCCAGCCCCAGCGAATCGACGTGGTTGTTGTTGATGACGCCCTTGCACTTCAGCCCCGCGCAACTGCCTATGGAATACGCAGGAATCTGCCCATGGTCGTTCTTGCGCGTAAACACGGTGACGGTGCTCGTGCCATGCGCTGTCGTCGCGCCTTCCCACGCCAGGTTCATGCGCGTGGTCTTGTCCTTGCGGTAGCTAAACGTGTTCAGGCTCTTGCCGGGATGGCTGCGGTAATCGTTCTCGAACAGGCTGCCCGTCATGGCCGCATCGAGATCCGTGTGGACGAGGGTGGCGCGCAGCTGCGAGGTGGGGCCGAGCGCATAATCGGCACGCAGCGAGAACGAATCCTTGTCGCCATAGCTGTACTCTTGCCAGTTGTCGCGCGAACGGCGCGAACTGTAATGGGAAAAGCGCAGTCCCAGCGGCCCCCAGGTATCGCTGGCGGACGTGTCGTAGCGGGTGAAGCCGCCCACATTATCGCGCCGCACGCCCACGCTTGCCGTCGGTGTCGCGCTGGCGCCGGCCGTGAGGAAATTGACGGCGCCGCCGACGGCATTGCTGCCGTACAGCGAGGAGGCCGCGCCCTTCACCACTTCCACGCCGCTGGCGCCCGCCATGTTCATCTCGTTGAGCGAGTTATGGTTGAAGACGCCCAGCGGGCGGATGGGAATGCCGTCTTCCAGGTACTGGTAGACGGCATTCGTGCCGATGGGCTGGCGGATGCTCATGCTGTGCTGCTCGTTGCCCAGGTCATTCCAGTACACGCCGGCGATGCGGTTGAGGATATCGCCCATGGTCCTGGGCTTGTCGCGTTCCAGGGTTTTGGCGTTGACGACGCCGATCGCCTGCGGCGTCTCGGACAGCCACGATTGCGCGCGCGAGCCGGAAACGACGACCGTGTCGATGGCGTGGTCAAGTTGCTGCGCCTGCGCGCAGGGATAGGCCAGGGCGATGGCTGCCGCCAGCATCAATAATTTCTTGTTCATGTGATTCTCGTTTAAGTGTGCGGATGCGGGGCGTCACACCGCAAGGTGGACAGCGCCAGCATTGAAAATGCGAAAACTTAAATGAGACCGGGCGGCGCGCGCGACTGCGCGGTGGACCAGATGAACAGCGGAGACGGGGACTGGTAGTACAGGGCCGGGAAGATGGCCGCGCCGCTGGCCACAAGCAGCGGCAGCACGGGACTGGCCGGCGGCAAGCCGACAGAACCCGCATGCGTGGAACAGAAGGCGCAATGCTCCATCTGCATGGACTTGCCGCCGGATTTGCCATCGGCGGCGCCGTCATCGACTTGCACAAGCTGGACAAAACGGATGCCGGCCACCGAGCAGATTTCCGCCCATCCGGAGCCGGACTCCTGCTTGGCGTTGGCGACGGCCTGGGAAATCGACGGCGCGAGCGCCGCCAGCAGGATCGCGAAACAGGCGATCCAGGCGGCAAAGCGGCGCGTGAACAAGGTCATTCCCATGGCCGTATTTTACCAGCGGCCGCCGGGACTGGGTAGCGGAAAGCGGCTCAGGCGGCCGGGCAGGCGGCGTTGCCGTTGTCAAAAGCACGCACGACGCTGGCCGCATCGGCGGCGATGCGGTTCACGGCGCGGCGGTGGCCGAGCACCAGTTCGTCGTAGCCAGCGCCCACCTTTTCATTGGCCACCGTGCGGCAAGTGACGACCTTGCTGCTGGAAAGCTGGCGCACGCTCCAGACGGCATCGATCAGCGCATACTGCCCCATCACGGACTCGAAACGCTGCACGTTGGTGCTGATGCGGTACACGGGCAGATTGTCCGGATGCGGCGTGCGGAACACATCGATGGCGCCCAGGTCGTTCGTCACGGCTGTGGACAGGGCCTGGCCGATCTCGCCGGCCAGCGGCCCCGCCCAGCGCTGCTGCTCCAGCAACTCGATGCGGCCCGACGGCGCCGTCACCACGAACTGGTTGCGGCTCACCTGCTGCGGCACGCTGACGGCCAGCACTTCAACATAGTATTTCACGGTCTTGGCCGGCTGCGCGTCGGCGCCGCCGCTGAGCGTATAGAAATGCTCGGGCTGGGGCGTGGAGCAGGCGCCCAGCAGGCTGGCGGCCAGCAGCGCGGCAAACATCGGCTTCATCATTTTTTTTCATCTCCTTTTTTACCGCGGATCAGGGACTCGGGATGGCGTTCCAGGTAATCCGACAGGGCATTGAGCGATTGCAGGGTCTGCGTCAGCTGCTGCAAGGCCTGGCGCACGTCCGACTGCAGCGGCGAATCCTTTTGCAGCACCTGTTCGGCCGTGCCAAAAGTCTGCTTCGCCGCCGTCAGGGTGTCGCGCATTTCCGGCACCACCTGGCCATCGAGCTGCTTGAACAGGGTATTGGCCTGCTTGATGGTGGCGTTCAGGTTATTGCCGATCTCCGCATACGGTACCTGATCGAGCTTGCGGGCGATGCTGGCGATCTGCGTCTGCAATTCATCGAGGGTGTTCGGCACGGTCGGCACTTCCAGCGGATACCTGTTCGGATCGAGCGCCACCTTCGGCGCTTTCGGGAAGAAGTCCAGCGCGATGTACAGCTGGCTGGTCAGCAGGTTGCCCGTGCGTAGCTGGGCGCGCAAGCCGCGGCTGACCATGCGTTCGAGCAGCTGGTGGCCGACCGAGCCTTCCTCATCGTCGACGGCCGCCTTGAAGCGCATGCCCAGGCGGGCCGGGTACAGGTTGACGGTGACGGGCATGCGGAAGTTCTTCTTCACGGGATCGAACTCGATGCCGACCGAGCGCACCTCGCCCAGCACGATGCCGCGGAAATCCACCGTGGCGCCTGGCTGCAAGCCGCGCAGGGACTGGTCGAAATAGAATACGGTGGTGATGGCCTCGCCATCGGGCTCGCGCATGGCGCTCGCTTCGTCGGCCGCCAGGCGGTAATTGGTGCCGGCCGGCGCCGGTTCGACGGGCTTGCGGCCGTTTTCCGCCTCGAAGGCGATACCGCCCACCAGCATGGCGGCCAGCGACTGCGTATTCAATTTGAAGCCGTTGGAATCGAGGCGCACGTCGACGCCACTGGCATGCCACCAGCGCGCATCCTTGCCGACGAACTGGTCGTACGGCGCGTTCACGAAGACCGACATGGTGATGCCGTTGCCATCCTTGTCCAGCGCGAAGCTGACCACCTTACCCACCCGCAGGCGGTGGAAGAACAGGGGCGAGCCCACGTCGACTGAGCCAAGGCTGTCCGCATGCAGGGTGTACAGCTTGCCCTTCTGGTCGCCGGCCACGGCGGGCGGACTCTCCATGCCGATGAAGTTCTCTTTCTTCTGTTCCGACTTGCCCGTGTCGACGCCGATGTAGGCGCCCGACAGCAAGGTGCCCAGGCCCGTCACGCCGCTGGCGCCGATCTGCGGGCGCACCACCCAGAAGCGCGAATCGGCGGTGGCGAAGCGGCGCGCCTCCTTGCTCATGTCGATCGTCACGAGCACCTTGCTCAAGTCGTCGCCCAGGGTGATGGCGCGCACCTGGCCAATGTCGACATCCTTGTACTTGACCTTGGTCTTGCCCGGCTCCAGGCCTTCGGCGCTCTTGAAGCTGACCGTCACCGTGGGTCCCTGGTCGAGGATGGACTTGGCGGCCAGGCCGGCGCCGATCAGCGCGGCCAGCAGCGGAATGAGCCACACCAGCGACGGCAGCCAGCGGCTGCCCTGTTCCACATCGGGTTCCGGCAACGGGGGGACGCCCTGGCCACCCGTTTCGGCAAGACCGCCCGCTTCTTTGTCAGACATGCTGTTCTCCAATCACTGTATTGTTTCCGGTATTTGCCACCACCACGGGTTCTTCCTCGCCAGGCACCTGCCCATCGACAGGGTCCCAGATCAGGCGCGGGTCGAACTGCATCGCCGCCAGCATGGTCAGCACCACCACCGCGCCGAAGGCCAGCGCGCCGGGTCCGGCCGTGATCACGGCCAGCGACTTGAAGCGCACCAGCGCCACCGTCAGGGTGACGACAAAGATGTCGAGCATGGACCAGCGGCCGATGAATTCGACCATGCGGTACAGGATGGTGCGCTGGCGCGGCCGCCAGCGCGAACGCCGCTGCGCCGTGAACGCCAGCAGCGCCAGCACGCCCAGTTTCAACATTGGCACGACCACGCTGGCGATGAAAATGATGATGGCCAGGCCCTTCGAGCCGCTGGTCCAGAACAGCACCACGCCGCTCATGATGGTGTCGTCCTGCGCGCCGAACAGCGATTGCGTCACCATCACGGGCAGCAGGTTGGCGGGAATGTAGAGGATCATGGCGGCGATCAGCAAGGCCCAGGTGCGGTTGATGCTGTCCGGTTTGCGCACGTGCAGGGCCGTGCCGCAGCGCACGCACGCCAGATGCCTGCCCTTGCCCGCAGGCGGCGCCACCAGGCCGCAAGCATGGCAGGGCACCACCTTTTCACCGGGCGCGAAAGCCTTGTAGCGGATGCCGGGCAGCGCTTGGCGGGTCAGGTCGTCGCCCAGGTTCCACAGGGCCTTGGGGTCGAACGAGACGACGATCGCCAGCAGCACGGTGAGCGCGCCAAATGCGAACAGGCCAGGTTGCGGCAGCACCGTAGCCAGGCTGGTCATCTTGACGACGGTGATCAGGATGCCGATCATCAGCACTTCCGTCATGCCCCATTCGCGCGCCGTCTGCACGGCGCGCAGCACGCGGTTGAATCCCGGTACCTTGACGCCGCCGCGCAGCCCCAGCGCCACGTATAGCAGGGAACCGAGTTCGATGGCGGGAAAGAGGATGGTAAACAGGAAAACCATCGTCGCCACGATGTGCATCTGCTCGTACCACAGCACGCGGATGGAGCCGAGCAAGGTGGCGCTGGAAGTGAGGCCATTGACGTCGAGTTCGACGATGGGGAAAAACTGGGCGATCAGGAAGACAAAGGCGGCGCCCAGCGTGAGCGCCACCACCTTGCTCAATTCGGCCGATGCGCCGCGCACGTGGGCGCCGCGGTACAGCACCGAGCGGCAACGGATGCAGCGCGCCTTTTCGCGGGGACGCAGCGGACGTTTGCGGTACAGCACGCCGCAGTCATGACAGCTAATCAGGTCGTATCGGTGCACAGTGTGAAGTTTGCCGGCGCGGGGAAGCGCGACTATCCCATGTCAATGCCAGCCATCATGACAGAATTGGCATCTTCCTGCACTATGGCACTATTCTTTTCCGCTCCCTCGTAGCAACGCCTCCACGGCGCGGCCGATTTGCAGCACCGTATCGTCGGCGCCCGCCAGGCCGCAGATGCCCAGCCCCACGGGCAGCTCGCCGTCGGCATGGCAAGGCAGCGACAGCGCGCAGCCATCGAGGAAGTTGATCACGCTGGCGTTGCGCAGCACCAGGCCATTCGTGGCAAAGAAGGTGGCGTCGTCCGCTTCCAGCGGCGCGACTTCCGGCGCAAGGATAGCCACGCTGGGCATCAGCCAGGCGTCGAACGGCGCCAGACGCTGCTGCGCGATGGCGATCAGGCGCGCACGCGCATCGAGCACGTCGATATAGTCCGCCGCGCCCTGCTGCTGGCCGCGGCGGATGCGCGCCGCCACGCGCTGGTCGTACTGCGCGCCATTCTCTTCCAGTAACGCCCTGTGCCAGTGCCAGGCTTCCGCTGCCACCAGGCCGCCGCCGCCATTGATACCGGGCAGTTCCAGCAATTCGGGAAAATCGAACCGTTCCACCAGGGCGCCGGCTTGCCGCAGCTTATCCAGCGCGGCGTCGAAAGCCCGCTGCACCTGCGGCTCCACGTGCGTGCCGACGTAGTCAAGGGTAAAGCCGAAGCGCAAGCCCTTTAATGCCGATACGCCGTCGGCGATCTCCTTGCCAGACAAGGCAGCGTACAGGATGGCGCAGCAATCGACACTGTGCGCGATGGGCCCTGCCGAATCGAGGGAGCGCGACAAGGGCACGGTGCCTGCCAGCGACACGGAAGCGGCCGTCGGCTTGAAGCCCGTCAAGCCGCAAAAGGCGGACGGAATGCGGATCGAGCCGCCCGTATCCGTGCCCAGCGCACCGGCCGCCATGTCCAGCGCCACCGTCACGGCGCCGCCCGAGGTGGAGCCGCCCGCAACGCGCGCGCCGTCGTGCGGGTTGCGCGGCGTGCCGTAATGGGGATTCAAGCCCAGACCGGAAAACGCGAATTCGCTCATATTGGTGCGCCCCAGCAGAACGGCGCCGGCCGCGCGCAGGCGCGCCACGGCCGGTGCGTCTGCCGCGGCGGGCGGCGCATCGGCCAGCGCCAGCGAGGCGGCCCTGCTGACCTGACCCTTGACGTCGAACAGGTCCTTGATCGAAACGGGGATGCCGGCCAGCGGCGAAGGCACCCAGCCGGCGGCGCGCGCCGCATCGCTGGCGCGCGCTTCCATCAGCGCATTTTCACCATCGAGGCTGACATACGCAAAGCCGCCCTGCGCCCGGTGCGCCTCGGCGCGTGCCAGCATCTGCTGTGTCAGTGCCACGCTGGTGATGCGGCCGGCGGCCAGGTCGGCCGCCAGTTCCCTTATCGTCTTCTTGCCAATCACATCCATGCTGCCTCCCCGATTTCCCAGGCATGCATCTTACCGGATGCCAGCGGCATGGTCGCCGCCCAGTCAGGCGGCCAGGAAGTCGAGCAGGGTCAGGGCGACGATCTTGCTGGCCTTGCGCAAATCATCGAGCGCCAGCCGCTCGTCGGCCTTCTTCGCATTCGATTCGGGCACCGTGCGCGGGCCGGCGCCATACAGCACGGCGGGGATGCCCCGCTCGCCATACAGGCGCGCATCCGCATACAGGGGGGTGCCGACGGCGGGAATCGTTTCGCCAAGGATGGCTTGCGCGTTCTTTTGCAAGCTGCCGACCAGTTGCTCCGAACCGGGCAAGGGCCGCAGCGCGTGCGACAGCAGCAGGCGGCGGATCTCGACGCGGATGCCCGGCTCGCCGCGCACCGCGTCTTCGATCAGCGCGCGCACCTGCGCTTCCACCGCCACCGGATCTTCCTCGGGAATCATGCGGCGGTCCATCTTCATGACGACCTTGCCCGGCACCACATTCGTATTCGTGCCGCCATCGATGCGGCCCACCAGCATGGTGGGCGAGTCGATGCCGGCCACTTTCGATTTGATCTTTTTCAGCTCCGGCAGCTGGCCATAGATGGCGTTCAGGATCTTGTTAGCCGCCTGTAGCGCATCGTGGCCCGTTTCCGGCATCGAGCCGTGGCCCGACTTGCCGTGCACGGTGATTTCCAGCTGCAGGCAGGCGTTGTGCGCCGTGACGATGCCGTAGCTGAAACCGGCGGCGATGACGAAATCGGGCTTCGTCAATTGCTGTTCCAGCAGCCAGCCCGGTCCCAGCAAGCCGCCGAATTCCTCGTCGTACGTGAAGTGCAGCTCGAGCTGGCCCTTCAATGGAATGCCCAACGCTTCGAGGGCGCGCGCGGCAAACACATAGGTGGCGAAATCGCCTTTCGACACGGCCGTCGCGCGGCCATAGATATAGCCGCCGTCGATCTGGCCGCCATATGGCGGATACGTCCAGTTGTCGCCGGGCGGCACCACGTCGCCATGCGCATTCAGGGCCACCGTCGGCCCGCCTGCCGCATATGGGCGGCGCACGATCAGGTTGGTGATGCTCTGCATGCCGTAGGCTGCCACCTGATCGGCCGGCACGGCGTGCTTTTCCGCGTTCCAGCCATACGCCTGCAGCAGCTGCGCGACCAGCTCCGCGTGCGGCGCGTTGTTGCCCGGCGGCGTATCCGTCGGCTGCCGCACCACCTGCTGTAAAAAGGCGACTTCTTCATCGAAGTGCTCGTCAATCCAGGCCGTGATTTTTTCCGCGTGCGTAGTCATTTTGCTCCTTGCATGGTCTGTTGCAGCCAGGCGCCCAGTTCGCTGCGCTCGGCCTCCGTCATATTCGTCAGGTTCCCGATTGGCATGGCCTTCAATTCGATGGCCTGCTTGTAGATTTGCGCCGCGTGCTGGCGAATCTCCGTTTCATTATCCAGCATCATGCCGGCCGGCGCCGTGGCGAAACCGGCTTGCGTCGGGTGCGCCGAATGGCAGGTGGCGCAGCGCTGGGCGATGATGGCATGCACGGCCACGAACTGGGCGGCGGGGTCCGCCACGGGCGCGCTGGCCACGGGCGCCTTCGGCGCGATGGCCACGGCCACGCCCACCAGCAAGGCCACGCCAAGGGCCGGATAGCGCCACTCGACGCGGCCCTTGTGGCGCAGATTGAAGAAATGTCGGATGAAGACGCCGGCCGCCATGATCAGCGCCAGCACCAGCCACGCGTGGTCGTTGCGGTAAGTCATCGCGTAGTGGTTGCTGATCATGATGAACAGCACGGGCAACGTAAAATAATTGTTATGCACGCTGCGCTGCTTGGCCTTCATGCCGTGCCTGGGATCGGGCAGCTTGCCGGCGGCCATGGCTTCGACCATTTTGCGCTGGCCGGGAATGATCAGCATCAGCACATTGGCCACCATGATGGTACCGATCATGGCGCCCACGTGGATATAGGCGGCGCGCCCGCTGAGCAGATGCGTGAGCACATAGGCGGCGCCTACGATCAGCGCGAACACCGTCACGCCGAACCACAGCTCATATTGCGCCAGTTTTGACCTGCACAGCAGGTCGTACACGGTCCAGCCGATGACGAGAGTGGCGATGCCGATGCCGACGGCCTGGCCGCTGGAGATATCGGCCACGGCCTTGTCGATCATCATGGCCTGCGCATTGAAATAATAGGCAATCGTCAGCAGCGCAAAGCCGGACAGCCAGGTGGAATACGCTTCCCATTTGAACCAGTGCAGCTCCTTCGGCAGTTCGGCGGGCGCCAGCAGGTATTTTTGCGGGTTATAGAAACCGCCACCATGCACAGCCCACAATTCTCCCGAGACGCCCTTCTTCGCCAGCTCGGAGCCGGGTGCGGGCGGGCGGATCGTGTTGTCGAGCCAGACGAAATAAAAGGAAGCGCCGATCCAGGCGATGCCCGTGATGACGTGCAGCCAGCGGACGATCAGGTTCAGCCACTCAAGGCCGTACGGAATCAGATAGGCAAATACTTCCATAAATTTCCTCTAGTCAGACCGAACCCATATTCGTGCCAATCTACACAAGATAAACGGATTTACCGCCCATCACATGAAAAATATCGTATATTTGACATATTCAAATCGATATACAACAGAGGCGCCGCCACATGTCCAGCCTGCCGCAACACCTCGACCTGCACCTGATCCGCATCCTCTACCTGCTGCTGGTGGAAAAGAATGTCTCGCGCGTGGCGCTGAAGCTCAATCAGCCGCAGCCGTCGATTTCCGCCTCCCTGCGCAAACTGCGCGAATTGACGGGCGACCCGCTGCTGGTGCGCGGCGCGCGCGGCATGGTGCCCACCCAGCATGGCGAAAGCCTGCTCAATCCGGCCAAGCGCATCCTCGACCAGACCGAGAGCCTGTTTATCAAGAAGACGCCGTTCGTGGCGCAGGAGGAGGCGCGCACCTTCCATATCGCTGCGCCCGACTACCTGGACAGCCAGTTCCTGCCCAATGTGGTGGCCCTGCTGCGCCGCGGTTCGCCGAAAAGCCGCGTCGTGCTGCATAGCCTGGGACCGGGCATCGATCATATCCGGCAATTGTCCGACGGGGGCCTGGACCTGGTCATCGCCAACTGGGACGAGCCGCCCGCGCACCTGCACATCTCGAAGCTGTTCGAAGATCCCATCGTCTGCGCCATGCATGCGGAAAACGCCTATGCGCGGCGCACGGCCAGCGACGCCATGACGCTCGATGACTATCTGAGCCTGCCGCACGTGGCGCCGTCGCAGATGATGCCCGGCTACCACGGCGTGATCGATTCCTTCCTCGAACGGCAAAACCTGCAGCGCAACGTGGTGGTGGAATCGGCGTATTTCGGCCTGATCCCCTACATGCTGACGCAGACGGACCTGGTGCTCACCACGGGCCGCCAGTTCATGCGCTTCTATGAAAAGACCCTGCCGCTGAAAACGTATACCGTGCCCTTGAAATTCCCGCCCATGCGCTTTTACCAGCTGTGGCACCAGCGCGTGCACCAGGCGCCCGAACACAAATGGCTGCGCGACCAGGTCAGCGCGGCCGCCAAGGCGCTGGTGCAGCGATAGCCGCTATCAGCGCGCGCATATAATGGAGGCAGGAACGGGGCGCTATCATCACCGCTTGCATGATCGGAAAACCATGACCACCCTTTCAGACCTGAACGCCGGCAGCCAGGCCGATTTTATCGCGCACCTGCATGGCATCTACGAACACTCGCCATGGATCGCCCAGCGCGCGGCCGCCGCCCGGCCGTTTGCCAGCCTGACGACCCTCAAGACGGAGCTGCAGCGCGTGCTGGCGCAAGCCTCGCCCGAAGAGCAGCTGGGCCTCATCCGCGCCCACCCGGAACTGGCCGGCAAGGCCGCCATCACCGGGCAGCTGACGGCGGAATCGACGCGCGAACAAGCCAAGTCCGGCCTGAACCTGTGCAGCCCCGAGGAATTTGCCACCCTGCAGCGCCTCAACAGCGAATACAACGCCAAGTTCGGCTTTCCCTTCATCCTGGCCGTCAAGGGTCCGACGGGCGAGGGCCTGACGCGCCAGGACATCATCGCCACGTTTGCGCGGCGCCTGAAAAACCGGCGCGCCGATGAACTGGCCGAATCGCTGCGGCAGATCAAACGCATCGCCGAACTGCGCCTGAACGACCTGTTCGACGTGCGCCTGGACTTCGGCCCGGCCATCATGCAGCAGGCGGAAACGCTGGCCGGCTGGAGCGACAGCGATTACAACCTGACCTGCGCTTACCTGACGCCGGCGCACCGCAAAACGGCCGCGCAGCTGGCCGGCTGGATGCGGGACGCGGGCATGCAGGTGCACATCGACGCCGTCGGCAATGTCGTCGGACGCTACCTGTCCGACGCGCAGGGCGCGAAGACCCTGATGACGGGATCGCACTACGACACCGTGCGCAACGGCGGCAAGTACGATGGCCGGCTGGGCATCGTGCTGCCGATCGCCGTCGTGCGCCACCTGCATGAGCGGGGCGAAAAGCTGCCGTTTCATTTCGAGGTCGTCGCTTTCGCGGAAGAGGAAGGCGTGCGCTTCAAGAGCACGTTTTTGGGCAGCACGGCCGTGACGGGCAAGTTCGACGTGTCGCTGCTGGAGCAGTTGGATGCGGACGGCGTGAGCATGCGCGACGCGCTGGCCGCCGCCGGCCACGAAGCGAGCGCCATCGGCGCCATCGCGCGCAACCCCGCCGACTTGCTCGGCTATGTGGAAGTGCACATCGAACAGGGTCCCGTGCTGCTCGAGCGCGACCTGCCGCTGGGCATTGTCACGGCGATCGCCGGCAGCTCGCGCTACCTGGTTAGTCTTGGGGGCGTGGCCAGCCATGCGGGCACCACGCCCATGACCATGCGCAAGGATGCGGCCAGCGCGGCCGCGGAAATCATTCTGCTGGTGGAACGGCGCTGCAGCCAGGGCGAAGCGCTGGTAGGCACCGTGGGCCAGCTGCAGGTGCCCAACGGCTCCGTCAACGTGATCGCCGGCGCCTGCACCCTGTCGCTCGATATCCGCGCGGCCAGCGATAGCGTGCGCCAGGCTGCCGTCGACGATATTTTGGATGGCATCGCCGCCATCTGCGCGCGGCGCCAGATCGACTACCAGCTGGAACTGCTGCTGTCGGCGCGCGCGGCGCCATGCGCGCCGTGGCTGATGGCACAGCTGGCGCAAGCCGTGGCATCCGTCGGCATCGCACCGTACGCGCTGCTGTCGGGCGCCGGCCACGACGCCATGGCCATGGCCGCCATCACGGACGTGGCCATGCTGTTTACCCGCTGCGGCAATGGCGGCATCAGCCACAACCCGCTGGAAACCATGACGGCCGACGACGCCGACATCGCGGCGCGCGCGCTGCTGGCGTTTTTGCGCAACTTCCAGCCCAAGCCGCAGGGATAGCGGTCGTGGCTACACGGCCACGGCCCGCTCCAGCATCGCGTGCAGCAGCACGTTGCAGCCCGCTTCCAGGTGCTCGGGCTTGGCGTCCTCGATTTCATTGTGGCTGATGCCGTCCTTGCACGGCACGAAGATCATGCCGGCCGGTGCCAGCCGGGCCGCGTAGATGGCGTCGTGGCCGGCGCCGGACACCACATCCATCACGGAGTAGCCGAGTTTGGCCGTGGCGTTGCGCACGGCGCCCACGCAGTCGGGGTGGAACGGACATGGCGGATAGTAGGACACCCTTTCCAGTGAAATGCCCAAGCCTGTTTTTTCGCGCGTGGCGTCGATGAAGGCCGTGATCTCGCCATGCATGGTGTTGAGCAGTTCGTCGTTCACGTTGCGCAGGTCGATGCTGAACTTGACCTCGCCGGGGATCACGTTGCGGCTGTTCGGAAAGACCTGCACCATACCCACCGTGCCGCGCCCGTACGGCGGGTAGCGGTTGGCAATGGCGACGACCTCCTGCATGATGGTGGTGGCCACCTGCAGCGCATCCTTGCGTAAACCCATGGGCGTAGGACCCGCATGCGCTTCCATGCCCGTCACCACGCAGTCGTACCACGACAGGCCCATCACGGCCGGCACCACGCCGATGATTTTATCGGCGTCTTCCAGCACGGGCCCCTGTTCGATATGCGTCTCGAAATACGCACCGATGGGATGGTCGCCCGGTACCTGGTCTCCACGATAGCCGATGCGCGCCAGCTCCTCGCCCACCGTTTTCCCCTCCGTGTCTTTCGCCGCGTACGCCGTTTCGAGCGAGAAGGCGCCGCAAAACACGCCGGAGCCCATCATCACAGGCACGAAGCGCGAACCTTCCTCGTTGGTCCAGAACGCCACTTCAATCGGCGCCTGCGTCTTGATCTGTAAATCGTTCAGGGTGCGCACCACTTCCAGGCCGGCCAGCACGCCGTAATTGCCATCGAACTTGCCGCCCGTGGGCTGCGTGTCGATATGGCTACCCGTCATCACTGGCGGCAGGCTATTGTCGGTGCCGTCACGGCGCATGAAGACATTGCCGATCTGGTCGATGGTAATGCTCATGCCCGCCTCGCGACCCCAGCGCACCACCAGGTCGCGCCCCTGTTTGTCGAGGTCCGTCAGGGCCAGGCGCTTGACGCCGCCCTTCACTGTCGCGCCGATCTGCGCCAGTTCCATCAGGGCTGCCCACAGGCGCTCACCATTGATACGTAATTCATCCATCGTCAACTCCTTATGCGGTCGTGGCGGCAAACGCGGGACGCTCGATATAGCGCCCCGCCCCTTCGACGGCCATCAGTTCGCCCTGGTGGAACACCACCTTGCCGGCGGCAATCGTGGTGCGGGGAATGCCGCGCACGGTGCGCCCTTCGAAGATGTTGAAGCCCCCTTTGGCGAACTGCGTGGCGGCGGAAATGGTGCGCGTGCCCTGCGGGTCCCACAGCACGATGTCGGCATCGCTGCCTGCGGCAATGACGCCCTTGCGCGGATACATATTGAAGATCTGCGCCGCATTGGTCGACGACACCTTGACGAATTCGGAAGGGGTCAGCATGCCGGAATTGACACCAGCGTCCCACACCACGGCCATGCGTTCCTCGACGCCACCG
Organism: Janthinobacterium sp. GW460-12-1-14-LB5; assembly: GCF_059423585.1. Lineage (NCBI taxonomy): Bacteria > Pseudomonadati > Pseudomonadota > Betaproteobacteria > Burkholderiales > Oxalobacteraceae > Janthinobacterium > Janthinobacterium sp. GW460-12-1-14-LB5. Next base: position 185,144 of record NZ_JBWKYD010000009.1, read on the forward strand.
CAGCCGTTCGGGATACGAGTGAAATCGTCCTTGCCGGCCGCCTTCTGCTCGGCGCAGAAGGTGCAGTGATCAGTGGCCGTCGTGTGCAGGTTGCCGCTTTGCAGGCCGTGCCACAAGGCCGATTGATGGTGCTTGCCGCGGAACGGCGGGCTCATGACGTGGCCTGCCACATAATCGAAATCATCGCTCTGGTAGACGCTGTCGTCGATCACCAGGTGGCCCGCCAGCGCTTCGCCATACACGCGCTGGCCGTTGGCGCGCGCCCGCGTGATGGCGTCAAGCGACTCGGCGCACGAGACGTGCACGATGTACACGGGGGTATTGAGGACGTTGGCAATGGCGATGGCGCGGTTAGCCGCCTCGGCTTCCACGGCCGGTGGGCGCGACAGCGGATGCGCCTGCGGCCCCGTGATGCCTTTCTTGAGCAAGGCTTGCTGCAATTGAAAAACCAGCTCGCCGTTTTCCGCATGCACGGTGGGCAGCGCCCCCAGTTCCAGCGAGCGGGAAAAGCTTTTCACCAGCGTTTCATCATCGGCCATGATGGCGTTTTTATAGGCCATGAAGTGCTTGAAGCTGTTCACGCCATGCTCGCGCACGAGCGTGCCCATCTCTTCATGTACCTGTTCGCTCCACCAGGTGATCGCCACGTGGAAGGTATAGTCGCCGGCCGCCTTGGCCGACCACGCGCGCCACTGGTGATACGCCTCGATCAGCGACTGCTTCGGCGCGGGGATGACGAAGTCCATGATGGTGGTGGTGCCACCGGCCAGGCCCGCCGCCGTGCCCGTGAAAAAATCGTCGGACGTCACCGTGCCCATGAAGGGCAAATTCATGTGCGTGTGGGTGTCGATCCCGCCCGGCATCACGTACAGGCCGCCCGCGTCGATCACCGTGGCGCCAGCCGGCACGGGCAGGTTCTCGCCGACGGTGGCGATCACGTCGCCCTCGATCAGCACATCGGCGCGAAACGCGCGGTCGGCGTTGACGACGGTACCGCCACGTATCAGTGTAGTCATCTTCTCTCCTTGAGTGATTACGACTGCGGCGCCTGCTGCACGTGCGCCACCACCTTGCCCTTCATCATGACGCCATACACGACGGCGGCGATGGCCACGCCCACGAACCAGGCGTAGGTGTAAATGGTTTTAAAGCCGTCTCCCACGCCGGGAAACGCCGTGGGAAAGGCCGCGTTCAGAAAGCCCGGGATATTCGGCAGCACGGCGATAATGAAGGCGATCAGCGCCGCCATGTTCCAGCCACTGCCATACGAATAGATGCCATCGTCGCGGTACAGCTGTTTGACGTCGAGTTGCGTCTTGCGCACAAAATAATAGTCGACGATGAGAATGCCGGCGATGGGACCCAGCAGGGCCGAATAACCGATCAACCACGTGAAGATATAGCCCTGCGTCGACTCGAGCACCTTCCACGGCATCATGACGATGGCGATGAAGGCCGTGATGTAGCCGCCCATCTTGTACGAAATCTGCTTGGGCGCCAGTGCGGAAAAGTCATACGCAGGCCCCACCAGGTTGGCCGCCAGGTTGACGCTGACGGTGTCGATCAGGAGGATGATCAGGGCGATCAGCACGGCGGCGCCCGTCATGCGGCTGGCCAGGTCGACGGGGTCCCAGATGGCCTTGCCGTACATGACGACCGAACCGGCGGTAACGATCACGGCCAGCATGGCCAGCAAACCCATGGGCACGGGCAAGCCGACCGACTGGCCCACGATCTGGTCGCGCTGCGTCTTCGCGAAGCGCGTAAAGTCGGGAATGTTCAAGGCCAGGGTGGCCCAGAAACCCACCATGGCGGTGAGCGACGGCCAGAAGACGCTCCAGAACTGGCCCGCCTTTTTGCCGCCGGGGATGAATTGCGATGGCTGGTCCAGCAGGTTGGCCACGCCGCCGGCCTTGCTGTGCACCCAGTACAGCAGCACGAAGCAGATGAGGATTTTCAGCGGCGCCGTGTAGGTTTCGAGTTTACGGATCGATTCCATGCCGTGCAGGATGTAATAGAACTGGATGCCCCAGAAAGCCAGGAAGCACAGCAGCTGGCTGCCATTGATGCCCAGGCCCGCGATCTTCTCGCCGCCCAGTTCATGCCCCATTAATACACCCATCAAGGTGTAGATCATCTGGCCGCCGAACCAGGTCTGGATGCCGTACCAGCCGCAGGCAACGATGGCGCGCATCAGGGCCGGCAGGCGCGCCCCCGCCGTGCCGAACGAGGCGCGCGCCAGCACGGCATACGGGATGCCGTACTTGGTGCCCGCATGGCCGATCAGGAGCATCGGCAGGAGCACGATGGCGTTGGCGAGAAATACCGTGAGCACGGCCTGGTAGCCGGACATGCCGCTGTCGATCAGGCTGGCCGACAGGGTGTAGGCGGGAATGCACATCACCATGCCGACCCACAGCGCGGCAAAGTGATACCAGCGCCAGGTGCGCTGCGCCGCCGTGGTGGGCGCCAGGTCTTCATTCCAGAGTTGCGTATTGCCTGAATAGTCGTGGTTCACAGGGTTGCTCCATCGGTTGGGAGGTTGGGCGTTTTAAAAACGGCTGCGGCCTAGCTTACTGCAAAGTTGGGCAACTGTTTATAAAATATACGTACGCAAAAAACGTGCCCTATGCCGATTCCGCCAATGCCCGTGGATTCCTGGGGTCCTGCGTCCAGTTCATGTACGGCTTGCCCGTCGCCTGCGGCACCATCGTGATGCAGCCCTGCACCGGACAGGTGATTTCGCACAGGTTGCAGCCCACGCATTCCTCCTTGATCACCTCATATGTGCGCGTACCGGCCGCGTCGATCAGTTGCGCAATCGACTGGTGCGAGGTGTCTTCGCAAGCCACGTAGCACTTGCCGCACTTGATGCAGTCGTCCTGGTTGATCTGCGCGATCACCTGGTAATTCATGTCCAGGTATTTCCAGTCCGTCGTGTTGGCCACGGCCTTGCCGGAAAAATCGCTGATGCGTGCATAGCCCTTCTCGTCCATCCAGCGCGACAAGCCATCCTTCATCTCGTCGACGATGCGGAAACCATGCAGCATGGCGGCCGTGCACACCTGCACGCAGCCGGCGCCCAGGGCGAGGAATTCGGCCGCATCGCGCCAGTTGCCGATGCCGCCGATGCCGGAAATGGGCAAGCCCCGCGTCTGCGGATCGCGCGCGATTTCCGCCACCATGTTCAGGGCGATCGGTTTCACGGCAGACCCGCAATAGCCGCCGTGCGTGCTGGCTCCGCCGACAATCGGCAAGGCCACCATGCGGTCCAGGTCCAGCGAGGTGATGGAATTGATGGTGTTGATCAACGAGACGGCGTCCGCGCCGCCCGCCTTGGCCGCGCGCGCCGGCATGCGTACGTCCGTGATGTTGGGCGTGAGCTTGACGATGACGGGTAATTTGCTGTGCTTCTTGCACCAGGCGGTGACCATCTGCACGTACTCGGGCACCTGCCCCACGGCTGCGCCCATGCCCCGCTCCGGCATGCCGTGCGGGCAGCCGAAATTGAGTTCGATGCCGTCCGCTCCCGTCGCCTCGACCTTGGGCAGGATATCGGCCCAGTAGTGCTCTTCGCAGGGCAGCATCAGGGAGACGATCATGGCGCGGTCGGGCCAGTCCTTTTTCACCTGCGTGATTTCGCGCAGGTTGATCTCCAGCGAACGGTCGGTAATGAGTTCAATGTTATTGAAACCCACCACTTCGCGGTTCTTGCCGTACAAGGCGGAATAACGCGACGAGACGTTGACGGCGGCCGGGTCTTCGCCAAGCGTCTTCCACACGACGCCGCCCCACCCGGCCTCGAAGGCGCGCACCACGTTGTAGGCCTTGTCGGTCGGTGGCGCGGACGCCAGCCAGAAGGGATTCGGCGCCTTGATACCGCAAAATTCGATGCTGAGATCAGCCATTATGCAGCCTCCACTTTATTCAACAAATCGGAATGGATGGCCAATGCGGCCAGCTTGCCATGCTGGACGGCCTGCACCGTCAAATCCTGCCCCGGCGCCACGCAGTCGCCGCCCGCATAAATCCCCGGCAGCACCGTGCGAAAACCCGCGTCGACGGCGATCTTGTCGCCCTCGCGCTGCAGCAAGGATGCCATCGGGTCATCCAGCACCTGCGTATCGAGGCTCTGGCCGATGGCCTTGAAGATGGCATCGGCCGCCACGTCGAACGTTTCGCCAGTGCCCGCCAGGCGCGTGCCCTGCATGCGGGTCTTCTCGAAACGCATGCCCGCCACCTTGCCCTCGCTATCGAGCAGCACCTGCTGCGGCTGGGCCCACGTCAGCATGCGCACCTGGTTGGCCTTGGCGATATCCTGCTCATGGTGGGTGGCCGTCATGGCGTCGAAGCCGCGCCGGTAGACCAGGGTGACGTCCTCGGCGCCTAGCCTTTGAATCTGCACGGCCATATCGATGGCCGTATTGCCAGCGCCAATCACAAGCGCGCGCTTCGGCACGGGCAGCGCGGCCAGGTCGTTCGCCTGGCGCAGCGCGCTGATATAGTCGACGGCGGCCAGCAAGCCCGGTGCCTCCTCGCCCGTCAAGCCCAGTTTGCGGCTGGCGCCCAGGCCCAGGCCGAGGAAGACGGCGTCATACTGCGCGTGCAGGTCGCGCAGCTGCACGTTCTCGCCCAGTGTCTGGCGACATCGGATGTCAATGCCGCCGATGTCCAGCAGGAAGTCGATTTCCTTTTGCGCGAAATCGTCCGTCAGCTTGTACTTGGCGATGCCGTATTCATTCAGGCCGCCCGCCTTGCCTTCCTTTTCAAAGATCACCACGTCGTGGCCCAGCATGGCCAGGCGGTGCGCGCACGACAGTCCCGCCGGGCCCGCGCCGACGATGGCGATGGTCTTGCCCGTGCTTGCCGCCCGCTGGAACGGGTGTGCCGTAAAATGCATGTGGTCGACGGCGTAGCGCTGCAAGAGACCAATCTTCACGGGCTGGCCTTCGGCGTCATGGTTGCGCACGCAGACGTCTTCGCACAGGATTTCCGTCGGGCAGACGCGCGCGCAGCTGCCGCCCAGGATGTTCTGCTTCAGGATGCCGGCGGCGGCGCCGTTGATGTTCTTGTCGTGGATGTTGCGGATGAAGCTGGCCACGTCGATTTCCGACGGACAGATGCGGCTGCACGGCGCGTCGTAGCAATACAGGCAGCGGGCGCTTTCGATGGCGGCCTGGCGCGCCGTCAGGGGCGGCGCCAGGTCCGTGAAATGGCCCGCCAATTCCTCATTGGGCAAGGCGGGATGCGGCAAATAGCTCAAGGACTCGATCATCGCGGTTTCCTTTTTTTGTGCGGCCGGTGTTTGATTTAAAACCCTTACTTCATCTGGGGAAAAGCAAATTCCACACCAGCGCTTGCCGTGTTCGGCCAGCGCTGCATCACGGCCTTGTGGCGCGTGTAGAAGCGCACGCCTTCGGGGCCATACGCGTGGTGGTCGCCGAACATGCTGCGCTTCCAGCCACCAAAGCTGTTGAAGGCCATCGGCACGGGCAAGGGGATGTTGACGCCCACCATGCCGACCTGGATCTGGCGCACGAATTCGCGCGCCACGCCGCCGTCGCGCGTGTAGATGGCCACGCCGTTGCCATACTCGTTGGCGTTGATCAGCTCCACTGCCTGCACCACGTCAGGACACCGCAGCACGCACAGCACGGGGCCGAAAATTTCTTCCTTGTAGATGCTCATGTCGCGCGTCACGTGGTCGAACAAGGTGCCGCCGACGAAGAAGCCGTTCTCGCGGCCCGCCACCACGTGGTTGCGGCCATCGACGACCAAGGTGGCGCCCTGCTCCACGCCCGAGGCGATGAGTTTTTCGATCCGCTGCTTGGCCGCCAGCGACACGACCGGTCCCATTTCCGCACCATCTTCCATGCCGTCGCGCACTTTCAGTGCGGCCGTGCGCGTTGCCAGTGCGTCGATCAACTTGTCGCCCGCATCGCCCACGGCCACCACGACGGAGATGGCCATGCAGCGCTCGCCCGCCGAACCATAGGCCGCGCCGATCAGCGCGTCGACCGTCATCTCCATATCCGCGTCGGGCATCACCACCATGTGGTTCTTCGCGCCGCCCAAAGCCTGCACGCGCTTGCCGCTGGCGCTGCCGCGCGCATAGATGTATTCGGCAATCGGCGTCGAGCCGACAAAGCTGATTGCCTGCACCACGGGGTGGTCGAGCAAGGCGTCGACGGTCACTTTATCTCCCTGCACCACGTTGAAGACGCCGTCGGGCAAGCCCGCTTCTTTCAGCAATTTCGCGTGCAGCAGGGAGGCCGATGGATCGCGCTCGGACGGTTTCAAGACGAAGGTATTGCCGCAGGCAATCGCCACCGGGAACATCCACATCGGCACCATCACGGGAAAATTGAATGGCGTGATGCCGGCCACCACGCCGAGCGCCTGGCGCATGGACCAGGCGTCGATGCCGCGCGAAATCTGGTCCGTGAATTCCCCCTTCAACAGTTGCGGGATGCCGACGGCAAATTCCACCATCTCGATGCCGCGCGCCACCTCGCCCTGCGCATCGGCAAAGGTCTTGCCATGCTCGCGCGTGAGCATGGCGGCAAATTCATCCGTGTGCTGCTGGCACAGCTGCAGGTAGCGGAACAGGACCCTGGCGCGCGTCAGCGGCGGCGTGGCCGACCACGAGGGAAAGGCGGCGGCGGCCGCCTGCACGGCCGCATCGACGTCTTCCACGGTGCCCAGCGCGACCCGGGCCACGGGTTCGCCCTGGGCGGGGTTGTAGACGTCGCCGTAGCGGCCGCTTTGGGTGTCGACTTTGGCGCCGTTGATGTAGTGGGTAATCGTGTCGAGATCGTTCATGGTCTTCCTTAGTCGAGATTCTTTAATACCTTGGCCAGCTTGCCAAACAGCTCGTCGATATGCTGTTTTTCCAGCACCAGCGGCGGCGACAGGGCGATGATGTCGCCCGTCGTGCGTATCAGCACGCCGTCGGCGAAGGCCTGCTTGAAGGCGTTGAAGGCGCGCGTGCCGGGCTTGCCGGCGATGGGATCGAGTTCGATGCCAGCGATCAGGCCGATGCTGCGCAAATCGATCACGTGCGGCAAGCCTTTCAGCGAATGCACGGCGTCGCTCCAGTACGCCTGCATCGCTTTAGCGTGGCCCAGGATGTCCTGCTCCTCGAACACCTGCAAGGTGGCCAGCGAGGCGGCGCAGGCCAGCGGGTGGCCGGAATACGTGTAGCCGTGGAACAGTTCGATGCCCGGTGGCGCATCCATGAAGGCGTCGTGGATGTACTTTTTGCTAAACACGGCACCCATCGGCACCATGCCGTTGGTCAGGCCCTTGGCCGTCGTCATCAGGTCCGGCTCGACGTCGAAATAATCGGCGGCGAACGGCGTCGTCATGCGGCCGAAACCCGTGATGACTTCATCGAAGATCAAGAGGATGCCGTGCTTGGTGCACAGTTCGCGCAAGCGTTTCAGATAGCCTTTCGGCGGGATCAGCACGCCAGTGGAACCGGCCACCGGTTCGACGATGACGGCGGCAATCGTCGATGCGTCGTGCAGGGCGACGATGCGTTCCAGCTCGTCGGCCAGGTGGGTACCGTATTCAGGCTCGCCCACCGTGTAGGCATTCTGGTTCAGGTTGTGCGTGTGCGGCAGGTGGTCCACGCCCGGCAGCAGGGGACCGAAGGTCTTGCGGTTACCGCCGATGCCACCCACGGAAATGCCGCCGAAGCCCACGCCGTGGTAACCGCGTTCGCGGCCGATCAGGCGGGTGCGCGCGCCCTCGCCGCGCGCCCGATGATAGGCCAGCGCGATCTTCAGGGCCGTATCTACGGCCTCGGAACCGGAGTTCGTATAAAACACGTGGCCAAATTTATGCCCCGTGTAATCCATCAGTTTTTCCGCCAGGTCGAAGGCGGCCGGATGGCCCATCTGGAAGGTCGGCGCGAAGTCGAGCTGGCCCACCATCTCGCGGATGGCGCCGACGATTTTCGGCTGCGCATGGCCGCATGGCACGCACCACAATCCCGCCGTGCCATCGAGGATGGCGTTGCCATCGACGTCCTTGTAGTACATGCCTTCGGCCGACACCAGCAAGCGCGGGTTGGCCTTGAAATCACGGTTATTCGTAAACGGCATCCAGAATGCCGACATCGATTCCGGCCTTGTTTCGTTCATGACCTTCTCCTTGGGATGGGCTGGCGCGGGGCCAGGATCGTTTTTGACGAAGCGTAAAATAATTTACCAGTTGGCAAAAAGCTGATGTAATAATAGACAGGCCATCCCCAATGGCACAGATACACAAACGGCAAAACATCCCAACCGTACAGGTCGAAAAACCACTACAGTTTTGTGCAAGGCAGCATATGGAGCCACCGGTGACACACAAGGTGAAGCAGGACGAGGGCGACGGCAATGCCAGCGGCTGGCCCGTGCTGGACATCGACCGCCAGAAAAAGGGCGGCCTGGTCGAGCAGATCGTCGTCGCCATCAGCGTCATGGTGGGCAGCCGCGCCCTGCGCATCGGCACGCGCATGCCGTCCGTGCGCCAGTTCGCCCGCTGCAATGGCGTGTCGACCTTTACCGTCGTCGAATCGTACGACCGCCTGGTCAACCTCGGCCTGCTGTCGTCGCGGCGAGGTTCCGGCTATTTCGTCGCGCGCCACGATATCGCCGCCTCGCCGCAGGCAAGCATCCACGCCAGTCCCACCGCCATCGATGCCCTCACGCCGGACCTGTATTCGGGCGTGTCCGACGCCCTGCCGGTGGGGGCGGGCTGGCTGCCGCCCGAGATGTATGGCGAGGCGACCGTGCTCGACGCCGTGCGCCAGGCCATGCGCATTCCCGCCAGCCGCCTGCGCGGCTATGGCCACCCGCTGGGCTTTCCTTCGCTGCGCCAGCACCTTGCAACATGCCTGTCGGAAGAGCTGTTCCAGGTGGAACCGGACCAGGTCTTGCTGACGCACGGCGCCACGCATGCTTTTGACTTGATCCTGCGCAGCCTGACCAAACCGGGCGACACGGTACTGGTGGAAGACCCCGGCTACAGCAACCTGCAGTCGCTGATACGCCACCACGGTTGCATCCCCGTGGGCATTGCCCGCGGCGAGGCAGGCCTCGATCTCGATGCGCTGGCCGTTGAAGCCGCGCGCACGCAGCCGAAACTCATGTTCGTCAACACGGTGCTGCAAAATCCGCTCGGTACTTCCTTGAGCCAGGCGCAGGCGCACCGCCTGCTGGCGCTGGCCGAGCAATTCGATTTCTGGCTGGTGGAGGACGATATCTACCGCGAACTGGCGGCGCGCGGCGAAGCGTCGCTGGCGGCGATGGATGGCTTGCGCCGCGTGATCCGCGTGGGCAGTTTTTCCAAGACCCTGTCGCCCGTGCTGCGCGTGGGGTCGATTTGCGCCTCGCCGCCGCTGGTGGCCGAACTGGTGCGCGTAAAAATGCTGGCGGGACTGACGACGTCGGAAATCAACGAGCGCGCCGTCTACCACGCCATCTGCGCGCGGCCCTACAAGCGCATGGTGGAACGCCTCGTGGCGCAGCTCGATGCGGCCCGCGAGCGCAGCATCGACTGCCTGGCGCAGGCGGGCATGGCGCCCGTGGCGCGGCCCCGCGGCGGCATGTTCGTCAGCGCCGGCTGGCCCGACGTGCAAACGCCGGAATGGAATGGCAAGCTTATCGCCGACATGGCATTGAAGGCGGGCATCCTGCTGTCGCCGAACGAGTTTTTCATGCTGCGCGCGCCCGAGACGGTGTGGTTCCGCTTCAACGTGGCCTACACCGATACCCCCGTGCTGCAGGCCTTCCTGCAATCGATACGCCCACGCTAAAGAACCCGCCATGGCCAGCGACAAATCCCCTGCCCTTCCCGTGAAAAATGCCGGCGGCAGGCGCCTGCAAAACCGCGACCGCCTGGAAGCGGACATCCTGGAGCAAGCCGTGCGCGCCTTCGCGGAAAGCGGCTATGAAGGCGCGTCGATCGCCAGCATCGCCGAGCGGGCCGGCCTGTCGAAGCAAAACCTGATGTACTACTTCCCGTCCAAGCAGCTGCTGTACCAGCGCGTGCTCGACGACGTGCTCGACGACTGGCTGGCGCGCATGGAATCGCTGGCCAATGAACACGACGAGCCGCGCGACGTGCTGCGCGCGTATATCGGCGCCAAGCTGCGTTTTTCGCGCGAACAGCCATGGGCCTCGCGCGTGTATGCGCTGGAAGTGATCAATGGCGCGCCCCTATACGGGGCACAGATACGAGAAAGAGTCGTGCCCCTGCTGCGCAAGGATATCGCCGTCTTCGAAGCCTGGATCGCGGCCGGCCGGATCGCACCCGTCAACGCCACGCACCTGATGTTCGCCATCTGGGCCATGACCCAGTCGTATGCGGATTTTTCGGCACAGATGGCCCTGGTGCTGGAGCGCAAGCAGCTTACGCGCAAGGATTACGAGGATGCAGAAATTCTGCTCACGCACATGGTGCAGGCCGCCATCGCCCTGCCTGCGGCAGCACCGGGCACGTAACGAAATTTCCAAGGAACAATCTGGCAGTGATAGCATGGCGCGCTGGAGCGTTTGCACGGGCGGCGCAATATCGACAGGATAAGGAACAGGCATGAAACAATGGTCATCGGCGCGCACCGCGTCATTGCTGGGCAAAGCTGTCTGCGCGGCCCTGCTGGCAGCGGCATCCACGGCACAGGCGCAGACAGTCGGCATGATAGACAACCAGCCGCTGAGCGAAACCTGGCTTAACGCGGGCTTTTATTCGCATCACTTTCAGCGCGACAAGAACCTGAACGACAGCAATCCGGGCCTGGGTGCCGAATACCGCTTTTCCACGGTCGCCTCGGCCACGGCCGGCCGCTTCTACAATAGCGACCGCGCCTATTCGAACTACCTGGGCGTGTACTATCAGCCCATCAAGGTGGGCCCGCTGCGCGTCGGCGCCGTCGTTGGCGGCTTCAGCGGCTATCCGAAGATGCGCGACGGCGGCTGGTTCCCGGCCCTGGTACCCACCATCAGCTATGAATACCAGCGCGTGGGCGTGAATATCGCCATCGTGCCGTCCTACAAGGATCGCCTGTATGGCGCCCTCAGCTTCCAGCTGAAACTGAAGGTCTTCGAGTAACCGTTTGTCTTCGCCTGTCGCCGTTCGGTGCGCCATTCCTGCCATTCGTCGCATAGGCGATGTCTGACAGCAAGGTTTTGCCTATAGTGGATTCATCGCCAGCCTGCATACGCAGCGGCCCACACACGACAGGAGAACGGCATGAAAGACATCAATCCGGCACCGGGCGGCACTTCCTTCAGCGCAATCTGGAACGAGCTGTGCGCTTATGCGCGCCAGGGAATGGCCGCCCTGCGCGCCATGTCCTGGCCCATGCTGCTGGCGTGCTGCCTGGGCCTGGCGTTCCTGATCACCATATTGCCGCTGGCTATCATGCTGTTTGCCCTCGTCATGCTGCTGAAATGGGCAAGCAACAGCGACGATGCCGGCGCGGAACAGAAAGCGGCGGACTCACAGCAATCGCCGCAATAAAAATTTGCGCCGTAGCAAGAGTGCAATGATTATTCTATGGCAATATGGATGGGCACAGCACTGACCAGCATCAAACCCATTCCGATGGATGGGGTTGATACGGAACGCCACGCAGTATCCATGATCGAAGCTACTCCCCCACAGCCATAGGAGTTTTCTGATGACCACGATAGCAAAAGCTACAGTAAATACGACCATTCCCTGCCTGCGCTACCATGACGCGCCCGCCGCCATCGAATGGCTGTGCAAGGCGCTCGGTTTTGAAAAACAATTGATCGTGCCTGACGGCAACGGTGGCGTCGCGCACGCCCAGCTCAGCTTTGGCAACGGCATGGTCATGGTGGCGCCGGTTCTCGACAGCGACTATGGCCGCCTGATGAAACTGCCCAGTGAAATCGGCGGCGCCAACACGCAAAATTGCTACCTGGTCGTCAACGACGCCGACGCCGTCTACCGTAGCGCGCGCGAAGCCGGCGCCGAGATCGTGCTCGACATCAAGGATGAAGATTACGGCGGACGGGGCTTTACCTGCCGCGACCCGGAAGGCCACATCTGGAGCCTGGGCACCTACGATCCATGGTAAAACGGAGAACAATGATTATCAGCACCCTCACCGCCGCCAGCCTTGCGCTGATCGGCGGTTTCCTGTCCGCCCCCGTCCTCGTCGACGAGCACCTCAACCGTATCCACGCACCATCCGGCAAGGCGCCGTCGACAGCGGCCATGGCCCTGCACCAGAGCCTGTGGATCGCCGACCTGCACGCGGACAGCCTGCTGTGGCAACGCAATCTGAACCGAGACAGCCAGCGCGGCCACGTCGACTTCCCCCGCCTGCAGCGGGCCAACGTGGCGCTGCAAGCCTTTTCCGTCGTCACCAAGACGCCGCGCAAGATGAATATCGAGCGCAATGGCAGCGACACGGACAACATCACGGCACTGGTGGTGGCGCAAGGCTTGCCGCCGGCCACCTGGACCAGCCTGCTGGCGCGCGCCACTTACCAGGCCGACGAGCTGCGCCAGCAAGCGGCCAAGAGCCATGGCAAGGTGCGCGTGATCGGCAGCCGCGCCCAGCTGCGCAGCTTCATCGCCGCGCGTGAGCAAGATCCCGCCCTGCTGGCCGGCTGGCTGACACTGGAAGGCGCGCATGCGCTCGAAGGCAAGCTGGACAACCTCGATACCCTATACCAGGCCGGCTACCGCATGGCCGCGCCCACGCATTTCTTCGACACGGAACTGTCCGGCTCCCAGCATGGCTTGAAAAAAGGCGGCCTGACGCCGCTGGGCCGGCAATGGCTGCGCGCCATGGAACAGCGCAAGATGATCGTCGACCTGGCGCATGCCTCGCCGGCCACCATCGACGACGTGTTAACCCTGGCGAAACGCCCCGTGATGGTGTCGCACACGGGCGTGCGCGGCACTTGCGCCAACGGGCGCAACCTGAGCGACGCGCAATTGAAACGCATCGCCGCCCAGGGTGGCCTGGTGGGCATCGGCTTCTGGAATACGGCCGTCTGCGGCAAGGACGTGGCATCGATCGCGCGCGCCATCAAGTACACGGTAAAACTGATCGGCGCCGAACACGTGGCCTATGGCTCGGACTTCGACGGCGCCGTCACCACGGCCATCGACGCGGCCGGCCTGCCGCGATTGACGCAGGCGCTGCTGGACGCGGGCCTGTCGGAAGCGCAGATCCGCCGCGTGGCCGGCGACAACGTGCGCGACTTTCTGCTGAAAAACCTGCCCGATGACGATGCCTAGGCCAGGGCGCTGATCAAGGCCTGGTCCGCCACCTGGCGCGGCCGGATGCGTATCAGCTTGCGGTACAGCGGCGGCATGGCGTCGCACAGCGCCAGCAGCGCGTCTTGCGCCATGGCCGGGCGCACGTACTGGAACTGCGCCGGATTATTCTCCGGCAGCGCCCCTTCCATGGTGGAGCCGTAGGCGCCCAGGGTCATGAAACTGGCGGCGCTGTCATCCGGGCCGATGGCCAGCACGAAGGTGCCGTGCTTGGGGTGGCCCAGGTAGCTTTTGATTTCTTCCTGCAGCGCCGGCGCCGCATTCGCCATCAATTCATAGCGCAGCTGCGCATACTGGCGCGTGCATTCCATGAACGGCGTGCGGATGGCCGATTGACTCAATTTTCCCGGCGTGCACAGCAGCAGGTTGCCGAAGGAATCGAGCAAGGCGGCCGCATCGCCCTGGCCACCATCGCGCAGATCCTGTTCCATGGCCGCCTGCAGGAATGGCGCCAGGCCTGCATCGGGCGCGTGCGGGTCGCAGCGGTAAGTCAGGGCGTCGGGATAGCGGCGCCGCAAGGCGCGCACCACCGCGTGCTCGGGCGGCAAGGCGGCCGGATCGCGCAGGGGCACGTCGTCGCCGGCGTTCAGCAGCTGCATCACCTGCGCCGATGTCGCTTCGAACACGAGCGAGCACAGTGCCTGCGTCGCCTCGTGGATGCTCTTGCCGATGAAAAAAGATTTGGGCGCGGCGCCGGAAGGGGCGCGCGCATACTCGGTGGCGCCGCGCACGGCCGGATAGCAAAAACTGCGGCCGGCCTGCGCCTGCAGCGGCGCCGGCAAGGCCGTAAACGTGGCGCTGCCATCGTAATTGATGCCCGCCTTGACGTCGGGCGCGGCCACCACCACGTTGAAACCGGCCGCCAGGATGGCGCCCGTGCACATGCAGCAGGGATCGAGCGACGTGACGATGGTCAGTTCCCCCGGCGGCGGCAAGGGCGTGCCCTTGGCCCGCTCGGCGAAATACCAGTCCACCAGCTGGCGCTCGCCATGCGCGGTGGGATCGAACACCAGCCCCTGACGCACGACGTTGTTGTGCATCGATTGCAGCACGTTGCCTGCGCCATCGAGCAGCACGCCGCCCACGCCAAAGGTACCCTGCGTCTTGGCCGCCATGGCTTCGGCCGCGGCGATGGCCACGGCGGCCTGGATGTCGATCGTCTTGTTCAAGCGGATCCTGTTACTTCATGTCCAGGTCGGAATTGCCGAAGCCGTGCGGCAGCAGCCAGCCCGCCGTCACTTCCATGACGTCGTTTTTCAGGTTCGTCAGGATCACCGGCAGGTCGGCGCCGCCCATCTCGAAGATCACCTGGCGGCAGGCGCCGCATGGCGAAATCGGCTCGACCGTGTCGCCCGTGACGGCCAGTTTGGCGAAGTCGCCCGGTTTGCAGCCATGCGCGATGGCGCTGAAAAACGCCGTGCGCTCGGCGCAGTTGCACAGGCCATACGCGGCGTTTTCCACGTTACAGCCGCGGAAGACGCGCCCATCCTTGCACAGCAATGCCGCGCCCACCTTGAAACGCGAATACGGCGCGTAGGCCAGTTCGCGGCCGGCGTTGGCTTCGGCGATCAGTTCTTGGTTGTTCATTTGCTTATCTATCTGTAAAACCCGCGAAAGGCCGGGGTCAGACCCTCAAGGTCTGACCCCAGATTTTGCTTCCAGGGTTAAGTTATGGACGAATGGTACGATAAATCACCGGATTGCCCGCCAGCGCCACGGCGCTGATGGTATACGCTTCCTGGATTTCCTTGACGGCTTGCTGCGCCGCCTCTTCCGTGCGCGCGTGCACCATGGCCAGCGGCTGGCCAACGGCCACCTGCTCGCCCAGGCCCACGAGGTCCGTCAGGCCGACGGCGAAATCGATGCTGTCCGTCGGACGGCGGCGGCCACCGCCCAGGGCCACCACGGCCAGGCCGATGGCGCGGCAATCGCGCACGTTGGCAAAGCCGGCCGACAGCGCCGGTGCCGGCACGACGAACGGTGCCTGTTCCAGGTGTTTGTCCGGGTTCTCGACCAGGTCAGCCGGACCGCCCAGGGCCGCTACCATGCGCGCAAAGCGCTCGGCCGCCGCGCCCGAATCGAGGGAGGCGGTCAGTTTCACGCGCGCGTCCTCTTCCGTGGCGGCCAGGCCGCCCAGCACCAGCATCTCGGCGCACAGCGACAAGGTGACTTCGTGCAGGCGCGCGGGACGCGAACGGCCCGTCAGGTAATCCATGGCGCCGCGCACTTCCAGCGCATTGCCGGCGTATGGCGCCAGCGACTCGTTCATGTCCGTCAGGATCGCCGACGTCTGCATGCCCGCGCCATTGCCAACGGCGACGATGCTCTCGGCCAGTTCCACCGACTTGTCGTAGGTCGGCATGAAGGCGCCGCTGCCCACTTTGACGTCCATCACCAGCGCGTCCAGCCCGGCCGACAGTTTCTTCGACAGGATGGAGCCGGTGATCATCGCCACCGATTCTACCGTGGCGGTGACGTCGCGGATGCTGTAGAAGCGCTTGTCGGCCGGCGCCAGCTGCGCCGTCTGGCCGATGATGGCCACGCCGATCTCCTGCACCACCTTGCGGAACAGTGCATTGTCCGGCACCGTGCAGTAGCCGGGAATGGCGTCGAACTTGTCCAGGGTGCCGCCCGTGTGGCCCAGGCCGCGGCCCGAGATCATCGGCACGTAGCCGCCGCATGCGGCGACCATTGGCCCCAGCAGCAGGGAGACGACGTCGCCCACGCCGCCCGTCGAATGCTTGTCGACGATGGGTCCCGGCAGGTTCAGCGAGCGCCAGTCCAGCACCTGGCCGGAATCGCGCATGGCCAGGGTGAACGCCACGCGCTCGTCCATGTTCATGTCGTTGAAATAGACGGCCATGCCGAGTGCCGCGATCTGCCCTTCGCTGACGCTGCCGTCAGTGATGCCGCGCACGAAAAACTGGATTTCCTCGGCGCTCAAGACGCCCTTGTCGCGCTTCTTGCGGATGATTTCCTGGGTCAAAAACATGAATTAACTCCGATCATAATAGACTGGGGTCAGTCCCTAAGGTTCTGACCCCAGCTTTGCAACTCCAGTTGTCAATCAGACGCCGTAAGGTATCCACACGTTTTTCACTTGCGACGCATGCGCCAGCACGGCACGGCCGCCGCTTTGCGCGGCGCTGTACCAGTCGCGGCCCTTGGCGCCGCCGACCCAGGTGCGCTTCAGGGTGCCGGCCGACAGGCGCTCGACTTCCGCGCAGCCTTCGCCGGAACCGTCATGGCGCCAGACGGCGTCGATGTCGGCGTGCGTGGCCAGGGTGCGCGCCAGTTCATCGGCGTTGCCGCTGATGATGTTGACGACGCCGCCCGGCAGGTCGGACGTGTCGAACACCTGGTACAGGTCCAGCGCGGAGAGCGGATGCGCTTCCGACGGCACCACCACCACGCGGTTGCCCAGCGCGATGGCCGGCGCCACCAGCGAAATGAAGCCCAGCAAAGGCGCTTCATTCGGGCAGACGATGCCGATCACGCCGACCGCTTCGTTGAGCGCCACGGTGATGCCCTTGGTTGGCGGCTGGTGCGCCAGGCCGTCGTACTTGTCGGCCCAGGCGGCGTAATAGAACAGGCGTTCGATCGATGCCTGCACTTCCTTCTCCGGATTTTTACTGCCCGTCATGGCGGTGATGCGGGCGGCGAATTCGTCGGCGCGCGCAGCCAGGTTTTCGGCGATGTAGTACAGCACTTGCGCGCGGTTGTGCGCCGTGGCGCTGGTCCAGCCGGACGCCTTATGGGCCGCTTCGACGGCGTTGCGGATGTCCTTGCGGCTGCCCACGCCCACTTCGGCCAGCAGGGTGCCGTTGGCACCGAACACGGGCACGCTGTAGGCGCTGTCAGGGCGCGCCTGCTTGCCGCCGATGTACATCTTGGCCGTGCGGTCGATTGCGAACGGGTCGGCTGCCGCCGGCTTCGCATTGGTCTTGGCTTTCGCTTCCACCACCGGCAAGGCCGGACGTGCATCTTCGGCCAGGGCCGTCATGTATTCCAGCATGCCTTCGCGGCCGCCTTCACGGCCGAAGCCCGATTCGCGGTAGCCGCCGAAGCCGCAAGCGGCGTCGAACTGGTTGGCGCTGTTGATCCACACCACGCCGGCCTTGATGGCGGGAGCGATGTCGAGGGCCAGGCTGATCGACTCGGTCCACACGCTGGCGGCCAGGCCGTACACCGTGTTGTTCGCCAGCTGCACCGCTTCAGGCGGCGTGCGGAAGCTCATGGCCACCAGCACGGGGCCGAAGATTTCAGCCTGTGCCACGGCCGCCGAGGTCGACGCGCCCGTGATCAGGGTCGGCGGGAACCACGAACCGTCAGCCGGCAATTCGCATGCCGGTTGCCACACGTCGCAGCCTTCGGCACGGGCGGTATCGACCAGCGCGGCGATGCGCTGGCGCTGCACGGGGTCGACCAGCGCGCCCACATCCATCGATTTGTCCAGGGGCGAGCCGAGGCGCAGGTTTTCCATGCGGGCGCGTACCTTGTTCAGGAAGCGCTCCTGGACCGATTCCTGCACCAGCAGGCGCGAGCCGGCGCAGCACACTTGTCCCTGGTTGAACCAGATCGAATCGACCAGGCCTTCCACGGCGCCGTCCAGGTCCGCGTCTTCGAAGACGATGAACGGCGACTTGCCGCCCAATTCCAGCGACAGCTTCTTGCCGCTGCCGGCCGTCGCTTCGCGGATCAAGCGGCCAACTTCGGTGGAGCCCGTAAACGCGATCTTGTCGACGCCAGGATGGTTGACGATGGCCGAGCCCACTCTGCCGTCGCCCGTGACGATGTTGACCACGCCGGCCGGCACGCCCGCCTGCACGCACAATTCGGCGAACAGCATGGCGGTCAGCGACGTGAATTCGGCCGGCTTGAAGACGACCGTGTTACCGGCCGCCAGGGCCGGAGCGATTTTCCACGACAGCATCAGCAGGGGGAAATTCCACGGCACGATCTGGCCCACCACGCCCACGGCGCGGTAGTCGGCGAATTCTTCCGACTGCAGCTGCGCCCAGCCGGCGTGATGGTAGAAATGGCGCGCGGCCAGCGGCAGGTCGATATCGCGCGTTTCGCGGATGGTCTTGCCGTTGTCCAGGGTTTCGAGCACGGCGAACAGGCGCGAATGCCTTTGCAGCAGACGGGCCAGCGCGTACATGACCTTGGCGCGGCCATGGCCTCCCATGCCTTGCCATACGGGCAGCGCGCGGCGCGCCGCTTCCACAGCCCGTTCCACGTCCGCATCGGTGGCTTGCGTCAGTTCGGCCAGCTGCGTGCCATCGGCAGGATTGGTCGAGGCGAACAGTTCGGCCGGCTCGCTCCAGGCGTTGTCAATGAACAGGCCGAATGTGCGCTGATGGCCGTCGAGCCACGCTTGCGCTTCTTTTTGACTTTCGGGAGCAGGGCCGTAGTCCATAGTAGTGAGAATCTCGTTAATTGTTGGCATGACGATTGTTCTTTAAGGTTGTGCGTGACGATGATTGGCCGAGTAGCTGCCGGTGACGTAGTGCTCGAGCTGGCGCTCGATGTCGGTCAGCAGGCTGGAAGCGCCGATGCGGAACAGGTGCGGCTGCAGCCATTCGTTGCCCAGCTCTTCCTTCATCAGGGTCAGGAACTGCAGCGCGCTCTTGGCCGAACTGACGCCGCCGGCCGGCTTGAAGCCCACCTTGAAACCCGTCTGTTCATAGTATTCGCGCACCGTGCGCACCATCGTCAGGGCCACGGGAATGGTGGCGTTGACGCTTTCCTTGCCGGTGGACGTCTTGATGAAATCGGCGCCGGCCATCATGCAGACCCACGACGCCTTGGCCACGTTTTCCATGGTCAGCAAGTCGCCCGTGGCGAGAATCGCCTTCACGTGCGCTTCGCCGCACGCCTTGCGGTAAGCCAGCATTTCGTCGTACAGCACTTGCCAGTTGCCGTTCAGGACGTGCTGGCGCGTGATGACGATATCGATTTCCGAAGCGCCCGCGGCGACCGACAGTTCGATCTCGCGCAGCTTCGTTTCCATGTTCGTCAGGCCGGCCGGGAAGGCGGTCGACACGGCAGCGATAGGCAAGCGGCCCTGGATGACGTTCACGGCCGGGGCGATCATCTCGTGGTACACGCACACGGCGCCGGTGCTCAGTTCCGTCAGACCCAGTGCGGCCATCAGGTCGGCGCGCAGCGGGCGCATGGCCTTCATGCACAGGCGCTCCACGCGGCCCGGCGTATCGTCGCCGCCCAGGGTGGTCAGGTCGATCATCTGGATGGCTTTCACCAGCCAGGCGGCCTGGTATTCCTTTTTCACGGTACGGCGGTTCGCCAGGCTGGCCGCGCGGCGGTCCGTCGCGGCGCGGTTGACGCGGATCTGGTTGATCCAGCCCAGGTCGAGGCCGACGGCCTCGTTACGCTTGAATTCGGGGTGCATGAGTGTCATAACAAGCTGGTTCCATTAGCAAGTGGTGGTACGCCAAGGTGCTTGGCGAGGGTTTGGCCAATATCGGAGAACGTCTCGGAAATACCCAGTGCGCGCGGGGCGACGCCGGGACCGAAGAAAATCATCGGAATGTGTTCGCGGGTGTGGTCGGAGCCGTGCCAGGTGGGGTCGCAGCCATGGTCGGCAGTGATCACAACCAGGTCGCCCTCCTTGAGCTTGGCCATGAATTCCGGCAGGCGCGCATCCATTTCGCGCAGCGCGTCGGCATAGCCCTCGACGTTGCGGCGGTGGCCGAACGCCTGGTCGAAATCGACGAAGTTCACGAAAGTGAGCGACTTGTCCTGCACTTCATCGGCCGTCTTCAGCAGCGCTTCGAACAGCGCCATGTTGTCGACGCCCTTCACGACTCTGGAAATACCCTGGGTGGCGAAAATGTCGCTGATCTTGCCCAGGCCGACGACTTCGCCGCCCGCATCCTTCACGTGGTCGAGCAGGGTCTTGCTTGGCGGCGCCACCGCATAGTCGTGGCGGTTGGAAGTGCGCGTGTAGTTGCCGTTGCTGCCCGTGAACGGGCGGGCGATGACGCGGCCGATGTTGTACGGCTCGACCAGCTTGAAGGCCATTTCGCACACTTCGTACAGGCGCTCAAGGCCGAACGATTCTTCGTGCGCGGCGATCTGCATCACCGAGTCGCCCGAGGTATAGATAATCAGCTTGCCGGTGGCGACGTGCTCGTCGCCATGCTTGTTGATGATGTCCGTGCCCGAGGCATGGCAGTCGCCCAGGAAGCCGGGCACGCCGGACAGGGCTTTGAGTTTGTCGGTCAGGTCGGCCGGGAACGACGGCGTGGTGCGGGGAAAATATCCCCAGTCGAATTCGACGGGCACGCCGGCGATTTCCCAGTGGCCGCTCTGCGTGTCCTTGCCGGTGGAGCGCTCGCGCGCCGCGCCGTAGGCGCCGGTGAAGCCGTCGCGCTGGTCGAAGCCCGTGGCCCATTCGCCGCTGGCCAGGTGCGCCGCGGCGCCCAGTCCCAGGCGTTCCATGTTCGGGAGTTTCAAGGTCTTGCCGCTTTTGGCGACAGTGCTGGCAATGTGGCCAAAGGTATTGGCACCTGCGTCGCCATACTTGGCGGCGTCTGGCGTCGCGCCAAGGCCGAAGGAATCAAGCAGGAGGATAAATGCGCGTGACATGATAAGGCTCGCTTTATGGATTGATGCGGGGTGATGCGAACAGTGTAGGCCGGATTTCCCCGGCCTGCCGCGCGGCAGCGCCGGTGGCCGGCGCGCCGCTACTGCGTAAAAAAAGTGCTTAGGCTTGCGGCTTTTCAGCTACTTTGGAGAGGAAAGCCAGAATCAGCTTGACCAGGTCTTTCGCGCCGATGGCCGCGTATTTCAGGGTTTGTTCGTGCGACAGGGCGAATGGCGACATGCCTTCGGCCAGGTTGGTGATGACGGACACGCCCACCACTTTCAGGTCGCAATGGCGGGCCGAGACCACTTCCGGCACCACGGACATGCCGACCGTGTCGGCGCCCAGGCGGGCCATCATGCGGATTTCGGCGGCCGTCTCGAAGTTCGGGCCAGGGTAGGCGACGAACACGCCTTCGTGCAGGGTGATGCCGCTGGCGGCTGCCGTGTCCTTGACTTGCTGACGCAGTTCGGCGTCGTAGGCGTTGGCCATGCTGAAGAAGCGCGGGCCGAAGCGGTCGTCGTTCGGGCCGACCATCGGCGTGCCTGGCAGCAGGTTGATATGGTCGCTGATGGCGACCAGGCTGCCGGCGTCCACTTCAGGGCGCAGGGAACCGGCGGCGTTGGTGACGAACAGCATTTCGCAGCCCAGCAGTTTCAAGGTGCGGATGGCGCTCGTCATCACGCCCATGCCATAGCCTTCATAGAAGTGGCCACGGCCCTTCATGCAGACGACGGCGACGCCCGACAGGGTGCCGACCACCAGCTCGCCCGCATGGCCGTGCACGGTGCTGATCGGAAAACCTGGCAATTCGTCGAAGCTGATGCTGACGGCGTCCGTCATCTGCTCGGCCAACACACCCAGGCCGGAGCCGAGGATCATCGCCACGCGCGGCTTGAAATTTTCAGGAGCGCGGGCACGGATGATTTCGGCGGCGTGGAAAGGGGCGTTGTTCGACATGGTTATCCTCTGATTGACTAATGATGATGGTTGCTGCCTGCGCAGCCGCGCCCGGTGAGGGGCTGCGGCCCAGGTATCGGGTTTGTATGGTGTTACAGGTATATCGAAATGCGTATTGTCTCTATTTGCCGCCACTATGCATCAAACGGAATATGTATGGCAAATACCATTTTTCTTACCAATTTATACAATTTAAATATAAATCGGCGATATTATAGTCCAGGCAAGCGTTCGTCCGCCAGCAGCGGCCACGCCCCGGTAATGCCCCGGAAATGCATGCATACAAGCTCCATACGAACACGTTTCGCGCCCCTTTGAGACGAGCTTGACACCGCAAAGACAAATGTTTACAGTTTCGGACAAATGTTTAACCCTTCAGTGAAAACCTGTGACCGATACCAATAAAAAAGACCAGCTATATGCGCTGATCCGCAACAACCCATTCATCTCGCAGCAAGACCTGGCGAGCGAGCTGGGCTTGTCGCGCTCGGCCGTCGCTGGCCATATCGCCGGACTCATCCGTGAACGCCGCCTGCTGGGACGCGCCTACGTGCTGCCCGACAGCCGCCCCGTGCTGTGCATTGGTGCCGCCAACCTCGACCGTAAGATGCGCACCCTGGCAACGCTGCAGATGGGCACCTCGAATCCCGTGCGTTCGGAAGAAGTGTTTGGCGGCGTGGGCCGTAACATCGCGGAAAACCTGGCCCGGTTGTCGATCCCCGTCGCCCTGCTGACGGCGCTGGGCGACGATGCGGCTGGCCATGCGCTGCAGACGCACGCGGAAGATGCAGGCATCGACATGCGCGGCAGCTTGCATTTGAGCAACACCAGCAGCGGCACCTACACGGCCGTGCTCGACGAACATGGCGAAATGCTGCTGGCGATGGCGAACATGCAACTGTATGAACAGCTGACGCCCGCCTTCTTGCACAGCCGCCAGCCGCAGCGCGCCGCCGCCGCCCTCACCGTCTGCGACCTGAACCTGGGCCACGACAGCGTGCAGGCACTGCTGGCCGATGCGCGCCAGGATGCTGCCCGCGCGACGCCGCTGGTCATCGTCGCCGTCTCGCAGCCGAAGATGGCGCACCTGCCGCAAGACCTGACGGGCTTGCATCTGCTGATCCTCAACCGGGGCGAACTGGAAACGCGCGTGGCGCGGGCCTTGCCAACGGCGTTCGAGGTGCGCGCCGCCTGCCGCGAAGTGCAGCGCCAGGGCGCGCGCCAGGTGATCGTCACCTGCGGCGGCGAAGGCGTGTACTTCACCGATGGCGACAGCCCGGACGCGCCCATCGTCCACCTGGCCGCGCGCGAAGTGGATGCCGTCGACGTGACGGGCGCCGGCGACGCGTTTTCCGCCGCCGTCTGCTGGTCGCTCTACCACGACAGCAGCGATCTGAAACTGGCATGCCGGCGCGGCTTGAAGCTGGCGGCCATGACCCTGGAATCGGCTGCCACCGTCTCGCCCCAGATTTCGGCCGGCGCCCTCGACGACATCGACGACGCCGACCTGGCGCCGCCTCCCCCTACCCTCTTTCAACAGGATTGACACATGACGCAATTGCATAACTTCCTCTCGTTCTCGCAAGAAGTCCTCGACGCGCGCGCCGCCGGCAAGGCCATCGTGGCGCTGGAATCGACCATCATTTCGCACGGCATGCCGTATCCGCAAAACGTGGAAATGGCGCGCGAAGTGGAACAGATCATCCGCGACGGCGGCGCCGTGCCGGCCACCATCGCCATCATCGACGGCAAGATCTGCGTGGGCCTGTCGCCGGAACAGCTGGAATTGCTGGGCACCTCGCCCGACGCCATGAAGGTCAGCCGCCGCGACTTGCCATTCGTCTTGTCGCAGCGCAAACTGGGCGCCACCACCGTGGCCGCCACCATGATCTGCGCGGAACTGGCCGGCATCGCCGTGTTCGTCACGGGCGGCATCGGCGGCGTGCACCGCGGCGCGGAAACCAGCTTCGACATTTCCGCCGACTTGCAGGAACTGGCGCAAACGTCGGTCGCCGTCGTCTGCGCGGGCGTCAAATCCATCCTCGACATCGGCCTGACCCTGGAATACCTGGAAACCCATGGCGTGCCCGTCATCAGCGTGGGCCAGGAAGGTTTTCCCGCCTTCTTCACGCGCGAAAGCGGCTTCAAGGCCGATTTCCGCCTCGACACGGCCGCCGAGCAGGCCGCCTTCATCGGCACCAAGTGGCAGCTGGGCTTGAAAGGCGGCGTGATCGTCAGCAATCCTGTGCCCGCCGCGCAAGCGATGCCCAAGGAAGAAATCGATGCGATCACCACGCAGGCGCTGCAGGAAGCGGATGCGGGCGGCGTGAAGGGCAAGCAAGTCACGCCTTTCCTGTTGTCGCGCATCAAGCAACTGACGGATGGCCGCAGCCTGGCGACGAATATCGCCCTGGTCAAGCACAATGCGCAAGTCGGCACCGCGCTGGCCATTGCCATGCAGGCTGTCGTGGCACGATAATAGGACTGCCGTAAAAAAGCGCGCAGCCTTCAGGCTCGCGCGCCGTTCCCGCGCTTAGGTTCCCGCTTAGTATCAGGTAATGCAAGGAAAGCATGTCCATCGATCTGAAACAGTTAAAGTATTTTCTTGCCGTTGCCGAGGAGAAAAGCTTCAGCCGCGCCGCCGAGCGCCTGCATATCTCGCAGCCGCCCCTGAGCCAGCAGATCATGAAACTGGAAAGCGAACTGGGCGTTCGCCTGTTTGCGCGCACCACGCGCACCTTCGAGCTGACCGTGGCGGGCAAGGCGCTGATGAACGAGGCGGCCGAACTGCTGGCCAAGATGCGCATGACCATCGACACCATCCGCCAGATCGACCGCGGCGAAGTGGGCCGCTTGCGCGTGGGCATCGTCGGCTCGGCCATGTGGGGCCCCATCCCCAGCCTGCTGGAAGAATTCCAGACCAAATTTCCCCGCGTCACCTGGACCATCCATGAATTCGGTCCCACGGTGCAATATGAAGCCTTGCGCGCCAAGCAGATCGACGTGGGTTTCTGGCGCGAACCCAAGCTCAATGACGACGACTTGCGCCACGACAACCTGCGCCAGGAACTGTGCTTCCGCGAAAACGTCTGCGTGGCCGTCAATGAACACCATCCACTGGCGAAAAACACCGCCATCGAGCTGATCGACATCGCCCACGAGCCGATGCTGACCCTCAACCTCGACAAATCCGCGTTCCCCCGCTACCTGGTGCAATGCTGCATCAACGCGGGTTTCGAACCCGTGATCTTCCAGGAAGCGAGCGAGCCGCAAACCCTGCTGGCCATGGTGGGCGCGGGCCTGGGCGTGACCCTGGTGCCGGAAACGACGAGCCGCATCGGCTGGCCCGGCGTCGTCTTCCTGCCCATCAAGACGAATCCGCCGTCGGCCAACCTGTACATCAGCTACACGACCCTCGATGACGCTCCCGTCGTGCGGGCTTTCCTGAATATCATCAATCCCCCATCAGCCTGACAGGCCATTTATATGCGCCGCATATAAATACATAAACAAAAACGTATTTGTCATACATATCTGGCATGATGCATAGTGATTCGGACGCCCATCGCGGCGCCGGTTCCGTGCTTGCCCAGCCCGTCCACTGACGGCGCATCCCAGCCCGCTCCGGCAGCCCCATTCGATGTTGTACCTATAAAAGAGACGGGGCGCGACTGTTGCATGAGCATCACACTGTCGACATCAAAGCAGTCGAGGCCAGCAATGATCTTGTGCAATACAGTGCAATGTTGATAAGGAATTATCACCTCGTGCATCAAAAACAGGCTAAATCGGCCCCAAATTATATGTTTCACCTATAAAAAATATACAATATCGATCTTCCAGGAGCCAATTCATGAAACTTACACAATTTAGTTTGACGATCGCAGCCGTATTTCTGACTGCTCAAGCGTCCGCGGCTACCCCAAAACTGGGTGTCGTGTATGACGCGGGCGGCAAGTTCGACAAGTCGTTCAACCAATCCGCTTTCGAAGGCGCCTCGCGCTTCAAAAAAGACACGGGCATTTCCTTCATCGAAGTCCAGGCATCGAGCGATACGCAAGCCGAGCAAGTCATGCGCGGCCTGGCCCGCAAGAAACTCGACATGATCGCCGCCATCGGCTTTGCGCAAACGCAAGCCGTGCAAAAGGTCGCCAAGGAATTCCCGAACGTCAAATTCGTGCTGATCGATGGCCAGGCTGCCGGCAGCAACGTCAATTCCGTTGTCTTCAAGGAAGAAGAAGGCTCCTACCTGGTGGGCGTGGCTGCGGCCATGGCCAGCAAGAGCAAGAAGGTCGGCTTCATCGGCGGCATCGATATTCCCCTGATCCGCAACTTCGCCTGCGGCTACGCGCAAGGCGTCAAGGCCGTGAATGCAAAAGCGGAAATCACGCAAAACATGGTCGGCACCACGTCCGGCGCCTGGAATGACCCGGCCAAGGGTGGCGAACTGGCCCGCTCGCAATTCGAGCGCGGCGTCGATGTCGTCTTCGCCGTCGCTGGCGGCAGCGGCATGGGCACCCTGCAAATGGCCAAGGAAAAAGGCAAGCTGGCCATCGGCGTCGATTCGAACCAGAACCATTTGTATCCAGGCAGCATCCTGACCTCGATGGTCAAGCGCGTCGACAACACGGTCTACGACAGCTTCATGGAAGTCAAGAACGGCACCTGGAAAGGTGGCGTCAGCTATAAAGGCTTGAAAGAAGGCGGCGTGGATTGGGCGCTCGACGCGAACAACCGCAAGCTGATTACGCCGGAAATCGAAAAACGCGTGTTGGGTGCGCGTAAGGACATTATCGATGGCAAGATCAAAGTGATCGATTACCGCGTCGGCAGCAGCTGCCCGGTTTAATTTTTCTCCGTATCTTTTAGCGCGCCGCCGGGGCCTGTCTCCGCGCGGCGCGTTTCCATGAAACTATCCAGTTATGAACCTATGCAGCCAGCAGTAGAATTTCGCAGCATTTCCAAGCAGTTTGGACATGTGAAGGCGAACGCCGACGTCAGCTTCTCCATCGCCAAGGGCAGTATCCACGGCCTGGTGGGAGAGAATGGCGCCGGCAAATCGACCTTGATGAGCATCCTGTACGGGTATTACCGTGCCGACGGCGGAGAAATCTTGCTCGACGGTCAAGTACAGCCTATCCGCAACAGCCAGGAAGCGATCAACCTCGGCATCGGCATGGTGCACCAGCACTTCATGCTGGTCGAAAACTTCACCGTCCTCGACAATATCATGCTGGGCACGGAAGGCGGTTTCCGCCTGGCCAGCCACCGCACGGAAGCGGAAGCGAAATTGCGCGAGATTTGCGCGCGCTACCGCCTCGACGTCGACCCGCTGGCGAAGATCGAAGACCTGTCCGTCGGCGCGCAACAGCGCGTGGAAATCCTCAAGCAGATTTACCGCAGCGCCAATATCCTGATCCTCGACGAGCCGACGGCCGTGCTGACGGCCCAGGAAACGGCCTCGCTGTTTGAAATCTTGCGCTTGTTCAAGGAACAAGGCAAGACCATCATCTTGATCACGCACAAGCTGCAAGAGATCCTGGAAATCACCGACAACGTCACCGTCATGCGCGGCGGCACGGTGGTGGGCGCCGTGGCGACCGCCGGCACCTCGAAGGAAGAACTGGCCAACATGATGGTGGGCCGCCCCATCCAGAGCCACTTGCCGCGCGCACCGTACAATCCGGGCGCCACGGTGCTGGAAGTTGACGGTTTGCAACTGGCTGACGAGCAGCAGGTCAAATTGCTGGCCGACATAGGTTTCAACTTGCGCGCCGGCGAAATCGTCGCCATCGCGGGGGTCTCGGGCAATGGCCAGAGCGAACTGCTGGAAATCCTCTCGGGCATGCGCTTGCCGACGTCCGGCAAGCTGCGCTTCCTGGACAAGGACTTGCCATTTGCCAAGCGCCACGATGCCGACGGCTTGCCGCTGGCCTTCCGCGAACTGGGCATCGCCCACATTCCGGAAGACCGCTTGCGCGATGGCGTGGTGAAGAATTTTTCCGTCATGCAAAACACCATCCTCGGTTACCAGGATCACCTGAAAAACCGCTGGGGGCTGTTCAACTTCAAGGCCATCGGCGCGCGCTGCGCCGAACTGCTGAAAACCTTCGACGTGCGCCCGGCCAATCCGGACCTGCGCATCGGCTTGTTGTCGGGCGGTAACCAGCAAAAGGTGGTGATCGCGCGCGAAGTGCTGGCCAAACCGAAACTGATGCTGGTGGGGCAACCCACGCGCGGCGTCGACATCGGCACCATCGAAAGCATCCATACGCAATTGCTGGCCCTGCGCGACGCGGGCGTGGCGATCCTGCTGGTGTCCGTCGAACTGGAAGAAGTGCGGGCGCTGGCCGACCGCATTCTCGTCATGTGCGGCGGACGCATCACCGGCGAACTGAAAATTGAAGAATTCGATACCACCCGCATCGGTCTGTTGATGGGGGGAATGCATAAATCATGAATAACGACTTGCCACGCTGGGCGACAGCCTTTGTCATGCCCATGTTAAACCTGCTGTCGGCCTTGCTGGTCGCCGCCCTGGTGATTTATATGCTGGGCGAAGACCCGGCCGAATCGCTGTTGATCCTGATCAACAGCGCCATCCTCAATCCGGAAGGCTTGAGCTACACCCTGTTCTACGCCAGCACCTTCATCTTCACGGGCCTGTCGGTTTCCGTGGCCATGCAGGCCGGGCTGTTCAATATCGGTTCCGAAGGCCAGATGTATATCGGCGGCCTGGGCTTGACGGTGGCCATGCTGGCCTTCGACCAGACCCTGCCCGCCTGGCTCCTGATTCCCGCCGCCATGATCGGTGCGGCCCTGTTCGGCGCATTATGGGGCTTCTTGCCCGGCTACCTGCAAGCCAAGCGCGGCAGCCACATCGTCGTGACCACCATCATGTTCAACTTCATCGCCGCCAGCCTGATGAATTTTATTATCGTAAAGTACCTGATTCCGCCGGGCGAGCAGAACACGGCCAGCCGCGTGTTTGCGGAAAGCGGCGAAATGCCGCGCCTCTCCACCTGGTTCCCGTCGCTGGGCGACACGCCGCTGAACATCAGCTTTATCCTGGCGATCGCCGCGCTGGTGATCTATGGCGTGATGGTCTGGCGTTCGTCGTGGGGCTTCAAGCTGCGCGCCACGGGCCTCAACAAGCATGCGGCCCACTATGCGGGCGTGTCGATCAGCAAGATGATCATCATCGTCATGCTGATCTCCGGCGCGCTGGCGGGCCTGGGTTCCGTCAATTCCATCATGGGGTCGACGCACTATTTGTCGCTCAACTTCGTCGGTGGCGCCGGCTTCATCGGTATCGCCATCGCCCTGATGGGCCGCCAGCATCCAGTCGGCATCTTCCTGTCGGCCGTGCTGTTCGGTGCGCTGATCCAGGGCGGATTCGACCTGTCGCTGGAAAAACCGAATATCCCGACGGAAACTTTCATTTTCATCCAGGGCTTGATCATCCTGTTCTGCGGCGCCATGGAAAACTTCTACGCACCGGCCATTTCCGCCCTGCTCAAGCGCACCAAAGGCTAACACCATGACACTCGACGACTTTCATTTCGCCAGCATCCTGGTATCGACCGTGCGCAATGCGCCCGTCCTGATCTTTGCCGCCATGGCCGGCCTGTTCGCCGAACGCAGCGGCATGATCGACATCGGCCTGGAAGGCAAGATCCTGGCCAGCGCCTTCGCTTCCGCCGCCGTGGCCTACACGACGCAAAACCCGTATTACGGCATGGCTGCCGGCATGCTCGTCTGCGTCGCCCTGGCCCTGCTGCAGGCGTACGTCAGCATCACGCAAAAGGGCAACCAACTGGTGGCCGGCATGGCCATCAACATCGCCATGAGCGGACTGACGTTTGTGCTGGCGCAATTTTTCTTCCAGCAGGGCGGCCGCACGCCCGACCTCGGTTCGGCGCGGCTGTTCGACGTGGTCTTGCCGGGCACGCAGTACGTGGAACACATTCCCTTCATCGGCTGGGTGTATGCCCATCTGATCGGTGGCCATTCCATCCTCGTCTACGTGGCGTTCCTGCTGATCCCGCTCGTGCACTGGCTGCTGTACCACACGCGCTTCGGCCTGCGCCTGCGTGCCTGCGGCGAAAACCCGCATGCGGCCGACTCGGCTGGCGTGAGCGTGGAAGCGACGCGCTACCTGGCCATGCTGGTGGCCGGCATCCTGTGCTCGTTCTCGGGCGCGTATCTTGCCATCGTGCAAAGCGGCTTCTTCCTGCGCGACATGTCGGCTGGCGCCGGCTACCTGGCCCTGACGGCCATGGTCTTCGGCAACTGGCGCCCCGTCTACACTTTCCTCGGCTGCCTGATGTTCGGCTTCTTCGCCGCCATCCAGATTCAAATTGAAGGCGTGGACTTGCCCGTCGTGGGCCGCATCCCCGGTTCGCTGATCCAGATGGTGCCATACGTCGTCACCGTGATCGTGCTGGCGGGCTTGATGGCGAAATCCATCGCGCCGAAGGCGATTGGCATTCCGTTTGTAAAGTCTCGTTAAGCCTGGCTTTGACGTGGCGCAAAAAAGCGAAGCCCGCGGGCTTCGCTTTTTTTATGCCTGTGCAATCTCGTCCGGTGAAAAAAATACGGCAAGACCCAGGCTGCGCGCCACGTTGACCATCTGGTCTGCCCCAGCCGATGCGCCACCGAGGCGCAGCACGGCATCGCAATGGCTCAGTAAACGCGTCGCATGCGCGTGAAACAATTCCTCGTACACGGCATCGCCCACCCCGGTTGAGCCTGCCAGCGCCAGCATCGGCAAGGCCAGCCATTCACCGAGCACGGGCATGTGTCCCTTTTCATACAACGGAAGGCAGGCGGCTTCCATGGCCGCCACATTGCGCGCCATCAAGGCCGGATCGTCGCCCGTGCCGGAACGATACGGGCCAGCCACTAAAATCTGCAGCCCCCTTTTGCGCGGCATCAAATGCAGCTGCGCATGCTGCAGCAGCATGATGGTCTTGCCATCGCAGATGCGCCCGTCCGCCACCATCCGCAGCGCTTGCGCCAGGGGCAGTTCCAGCACTTCGATGTCTTCCCCTTCGTGCGCCAGGCCGCCGCCGTCGCCGATGCGGCTGGCCGGGTCGTATTCGGCCACGAAGAAATGCAAGCGCTCCGTCACGGAACCGGGACTCATGAAGGCCTGGAAGACCTTGTGCACCTGCCCCACCCGGTAACCGGTTTCCTCTTCCACTTCGGCGCGGATGCGCTGCTCGGCGCTGGCCTCTTCCAGCAAGCCGGCCGCCGATTCGATGAGGAAACCGTCGTGGCCCTCGCGATACGTGGGAAAGCGGAACTGGCGGATCAAAACCACCGTGCGTTTGACCTTGTTGTACAGCAGGATGGTGGCGCCATCGCCGCGGTCATAGGTTTCCCGCGTCTGCGTCTGCCATTCGCCATCGTGGCGCAGATAGTCGAACGTGGTCTTTTGCAGCAGATACCAGTCATGCGACAGGGTTTGCACCTGCTGGATGCGGACCCGTTCCTGCTTGCTATTTTCTTCGCGCATATCGTCTCCTTGTGCTTGCGTTCGTCGACTTTATCATGCAAACTCGTGCAATATCAAGAAAATATAAGAAAAACCGTGCTCACACATCAACGCAAACAATACCTGCTGGACTTGCTCCAGCGCGAAGGGCAGATCGTCGCCAAGGCCGTCAGCGACGCCCTTGGCTTGTCGGAAGACACGATACGGCGCGACTTGCGCGAGCTGGCGAAAGAGGGTTTACTGGAACGCGTGCACGGCGGCGCCCTGCCCTTGCTATCCAGCTCGCCAGCATTGGCGCCGTTTGCGGCCCGCGAACAGATTTCGCCGGAAGCCAAGCCCGCCATCGGCCGCGCAGCGGGCGCCATGATACAAACGGGGCAAGTGGCGTTCATTGATGGCGGCACGACCGCCGTGCAGCTGGCGCGCCAGCTGCCGCGCGACTTGCGCGCCACCGTCGTCACGCACAGCCCGTCGATTGCCGTCGAACTGGTGCATCACCCGTTCATCGAGGTGCTGATGCTGGGCGGGCGCCTGTACAAGCACTCGATCGTGGGCGTCGGCGCGGCCACCGTGGAAGCCATCGGCCGCATCCGCGCCGACCTGTATTTCATGGGCGTGTCCAGCCTGCATCCGCAAGCGGGCATCACCACCGGTGATTACGAGGAAGCGTGCGTGAAACGCGCCCTGAGCGAGGCCGCCGCACGCACCGTTGTGCTGGCGTCGCCTGAAAAGTTCAACACAACCTCGCCGTTCCAAATCGCACCCTTGAGCCATATCAACGATATCGTCGTGCACCGCGACGTGGAAGACGCCCTGGTCGCCCCCTTCCGCGAGATGGGCATCGCCATCACCCTGGCATGAAAAAAGCGGCCCGCAGGCCGCTTTCGGATGCCACCTTACTGTGGCCAGATCGCCTGCAGCACGGCAGCCAGGCGATAGCCCGCCTCGGTCAGCTGCTGCTTGGCCAACGCCGAGCTGGGCACCGGGTAATTGTCCGGCACCGTCAAGCTCCACACATTATAGACATCGCCCTTGCGGCTGGTCTGCTGCGTGGCCGGTCCCGCCGCCACGTCCGTGAAAGCAAGCTTTGACGCCGCCAGCGCGGCATCGGCCCACTGATACGGCCAGGTGGCGGGGTCGCCACTATTGGCGCTCACCACAGGCACGCTGGCGATCACGGTGCGCGCGAACTGCTGCGGCGTGCGCGTGCTCAGGCGGCGCATGGCGTAATCGACCACGGTCGTGTCCCAGTATGAATGCAGGGGCCTGGTGGACGACTTCGGATAGCTGCTGGCCGGTTTGGCCGTGCCGTCTTCCGTGGGCAGCGGCGCGGGGATCACGGCGTCCGACAGCGCCGTCATCTTCGCATCGTCGAGCAGCAAATCGTTGCCGCCGCGCGCATTGAAAATGGCGACGTCGTCGATCTGCGCCTGCGTGGCAGGCACGAAGAACTGGCCATCCTTGCCGAGAAACGCATTGCCCACATGCAGCGGCTGGTGGATATCGCCCACCAGGTGCGTGATCAGGATCAGCGCTTCGCGCTGGCTGAAACCGTGCGGATTGCTGGCCGCATCGGCCTTGCCTTGCAACACCAGGATCGCCCGCTTGAGCGTCTGCACGATATCGTCGTCGGCCGTGCCCACGCCATGGTCATGATAGTGCGCATTCTGGAATGGCACGTTCGTGTAATGGTACTCGCCATGCTTGGGGTTCGCCGCGACATAGGTCAACATTTCCGGCGATTGCGGGCCGCAATACGTGCCCTTCACGCAATCGGGCCAATTGGCGATCTTTTCCAGGCTTTCGCCCGGCAACAGCAATTGGGAGATATGCGCCTGGGCCGCGCTGCCTTTGAGCAATTGATCGGCAATGGCGCCTACGGCGCGGTGGCCGTCGTTGCCCCAGGCCAGCGCATTGCCGGAAGCGAAAGCGGCGCCCAGCGCCAGCACGCAGAGTAGTTTTTTCATGTTCACCATTACTCCTTGCCCTGTGGCGTGGCTTTCGCCGGCTTCGGATATTGCTTGTTGATGTCGATCGGCTGCGCATACGCCGAGCTCCACGTCTGCTCATGCAGCGCGGCAATACGCTGTGCCATGGCGTCGTTGCGCAGCACCACTTCCAGGTTGCGCGACAAATCAAAATAGCCGCCCGCCCAGTTGCTCGTGCCGACCCAGGCCAGCTTGCCGTCGATGCTCATGGTCTTGCTGTGGATCACGCGCGCAAACGGAATGAACCCCGTCGAGGCCGTGGGAATCGTCACGATGCGGATTTCCACGTTCGGCACCAGGGCCAAGCTTTTCAGGTAGGCGATGGCCGGCGCTTCCGTATTCCAGGCGGACACCATCAGCTTGATCTTCACGCCACGCTGGGCGGCGGCGCGCACGGCGTTGTCGATCACGGCGTAGTACGGCCGCGTGCGGTTCGGGCCATACGACAGCGGCGCATAGTCGAGCAACTGGATGCGCACTTCGTTTTTCGCTTCCGCCAGCAGGGCGGGCAAGCCCGTTTCCGAGTCGCCCACGCCGGCCGGGTTGTACGCGTTCGGGCTGGCCAGCAGGAAGGCGTTTTGCGCGTAATTGGCTGGCACCACCTTGCTGTTGAGCACCGTGGCGCGGCTGCCTTGCGACGTCAGCGCCTGGGCTTGCCAATCCTGTTCAAAAATCGCCTGCACCTGGCCCACCATGGCAGGTTCCGTGATCTTCAAGCCCGTTTCATGGATGTGCTCGAACGAGCGCCAGTCGAAGTTCTGGCTGCCGATGTACGCGACTTCACCATCGACGGCCAGGTATTTCGCGTGCACGATGCCGTTGCCGGTGATTTTATTGAAATCGATGAGGCGCAAGTCCAGGTTGGGAATCGCCTTGATGCGGGCGATGGTCGCCGCTTCCGACAGGCCCACGCCCTTCTGGTCCAGCAGGAAGCGGATCTTCACGCCGCGCTGGCCGGCGGCCGTCAAACTGGCCAGCACCTTTTCAAAGGCCGTGCCCGGCTTGCTGACGGCATAGAACTGGGCGATGACGATCTCTTTTTTTGCACCATCGAACAGCTCGCTCCACACGGCGACGGGCTCGCGCAGATCGGGATTGGTCAAGCTCGTTTCCACGGGCGAGGTGTGCACCAGCTCAAAGCCGGGTATTGTGAAATCGGCGTGGGCCGTGCCCGCGAACAGGGTAGTGACGAGCAGGGAAACAGATAAATGACGCATGGTTATTCCTTGTAGATTATTTGACGCGCACGATGCGGCCCGCCGCCGTGGCGCTGCCAGCCGGCTTGCCGGCCCGCGCGCGGTCGATCAGGTAATTGCTGAAGGCATCGATGTCGCGCACGCCCGTGTCCAGACGGCGCGTACCGGCTGCCAGCACGGTGAAGCGGTCACCGCCGCCGGCCAGGAAACTGTTGGCCGCGACACGGTATTGTTGGCCGTCATCAATGGCGACGCCATTGAGCATGATGCTGCCGGGCAGCACGCGCTGGCCCTGGGGCCGCGTGCTGTCCCAGCGATAACTAAAACCTTCGGACACTTGCAGCAAATTGCCTTCGCCGGCCTCTTCGCCCGGCCATTGCTGTTCGAGCAAGGTGCGGATTTGCGCGCCGGAAAGACTGACGACGATCAAGGTATTGCCAAACGGCACCACGGCCTGGTTCTGACCCACATTCGTCATCAGGTCGGCACCCGCTTCCAGGTCCTTGCGGATGCCGCCATTGTTCATCAGGCCGATTTGCGCGCCGGCAGCGCGCGCGCCGAACAGGGTGCTGTCTGCCACCAGGTCACCCAATGGGGAAGCGCCGCCGCCCTTGGTGCTGCGGCCCACGCTAGATACGGCGATGGCGGCCACGGGACGCGACAATTCGGCCGCACTGCGTTGCTTGACCGATTCCAGGTAAGAAGCCACGGCCGGGTCCGGCTCATACATGCCTGGCAACATGACGACGTTTTGCGCGCTGGCATCGATCAGCGCATTCTTGACGGGATCGACCTTGAGTTTGATGCGCGTCAACATGTGCCCTCCCATCTGTGCCTGGGTCACGAGGCGGCCATCGACACGGCACAGATAGCCCTGGTGCGAATGGCCGCTGATGACCAGCTGGATCGCCGGATCGAGGCGTTTCACCACGTCGACCACTTCGCCTTTCAGATGGCTGCAGTCGGGCTGGTCGACAGCTTCCTTCGTCTCGCCGCCCTGGTGCAGCAGCACGACGAACACGCCCACGCCCTGCGCGCGCAGCTGCGGCAAGGTGGCATTGATGGCGTCCGCTTCATCGCCGAACTGCAGGCCGGCAATGCCGGCGGCCGTCACCACGGACGGCGTATCTTTCAGCACGGCGCCGATCAGGCCCACCTTCACGCCATGCGCCTCTTCGATGCGGTAGGCGGGCAGCAAGGACTTGCCCGTCTGCGTGTCGATCACATTGGCCGCCATATAGGTATAGCTGGCGCCCTTGAAATCGGGCGTGAACTTGCACGCCTTGTCGGCGCGCGACGATTCGCAACCGCCGCGCTGCTGGCGCAGCAATTCCGCCTTGCCCTGGTCAAATTCATGGTTGCCGACGGAACTGGCCTTCATGCCCAGCATATTCATGGCGACGATGCTCGGTTCGTCCGCCCACAGCGCCGACATGGCGGGGCTGGCGCCGACCAGGTCGCCATTGCCGACAAAAATCAGCTGCGCATCTTCGCGCCGCCACGCCGTCAATGCGCCGGACAGGGTATCGATGCCGCCGGCCTGCACCGTCTTGCGCTCCGCATCGGCGGCGCTCGTGTAGGTAAATTTGCTGCGGTCGAGGTTGCCGTGAAAATCGTTCAGGGCGACCAGGTTGATATTGACGGGTGCCACAGGATGGGTGGCGCAGCCGGTCATGGCGGCGGCGATGGCCACCGCGATCAGGGATAAGGGCAGTGTTTTCATAGGCTTCGCAGCATAGCGCAACGGCCGGGGTACGGCATTGCGCAAACGGGTTAAACAAGGTCCGGCTGCACAACGCCGGCAGAAAAGAAAAACGGGCCCTGAGGCCCGTTGCAACACATCGCGCGCAGCCTGGCCTGCAGGCTGCGCGTCAGCGTCGATTAGATATCGATCGACAGGGTGACCGATACGAAGCGTGGTGCGCCCAGGTAGTAACGCTGGGTATCAACCGACGTCGTCACACCAGCGATAGGCTGCGTGTTCTTGACGGTGGTCGAGGACGGATTGCGGTACTGCTTGTCCGTGATGTTGCTCAGGTTAAACGTCAGCTTAGGACGCTTGATGTAACCGAAGTTGGCAAAGGTGTAGCCGCCGTCGATACCGAAGGTGGTGTAGCCTGGTGCCGTTTCATCATTGACCATCGATGCTTGCTGCTGGCCGGTGGCGCGCGCTTTCACGCGGGTCCAGAACGAGCCATTCTGATATTCGATCGACAAGCCGGCTTTCTTCTTCGGCGTGTTGATCATTTCCTTGCCAGCAGTCGGCAGGTACACATTCGTCGCGGACAGCATGTCGTCCTTGATTTTGCTGTTATTGAAACCCAGCGAACCGTACATCGCCCAGCCATTGATCGGCGTATTGCCGATTTCGAATTCCAGGCCCTTGTTGGTAACGCGGCCAACGTTGGTGTAGCTGCTCGCTTGCGTGATTGGATCGAAGGTGGTTGCCTGACGATCCTTGAAATCGACGAAGAACGCCGTCACCGAGGCGATGAACTTGTCATCTTGATGGCGATATCCGATATCGGTATTCCACGACGATTCTTGTTTCACATCACCAACAAAGTTGGCGACGCCATTGACCACTTTCACGCTGGTACCGATGTTGCCAAACACGAAGTTAGGGGGTGCTTTGACGTTTTTAGCGACAGAAATGAACACTTGGTCGTCGTTGGTGATGCGGTAACGCGCACCCAACTGCGGCAGCAAGGTGTTGTATTTCTTGATCAGGTTGTACGGCTTGACGTTGTTGTTTTCGTCGCCGTAGTTGGTGAAGTCGCGCTTCACGTTCGGGCTGCGCACGCCGATATTGATCTTCAGCTTGTCATCATTCAAGCTGATCGTGTCTTGCAGGAAGAACTGATAAGCGGTCGAAATCGACATCCAGTTACGGCTTTGCGCTGGCGTGCCATCCGGACGCAGGATCTGGCCGTTTTGCAGCCAAGGATCTTGCGAGATACCATCGTTGCTCAGCGCCAGCATCGGGCCGGTTTGCTGATGGCGCGCACGTTCGTACCAGAAGCCACCGAGCACATCGTGGTTACCCGATACCCAGTTCAGCGACGCGGTCACGCCAGGACGGAAGGTCTTGGTGACGCTGGCGTTGGCGACCAGGATGGTATCGAGGGTATCGCCGTCGCCATTCAAGTCGACGCCGCTATTGCGCAGGCCGGTGGTCGCGTCATAAAAACCTTTTTCCGACTGGGCGCGCTGTTGCACGCCGCCGTTACCATAGCCGTACCAGATGTATGGCAACACTTTCAGATCCAGGTTTTCGTTCAGGCGAAACTTTGCCGTAGCCGATGCGATGGCATTCTTGAATGGATTGATGCCCAGTTTGTAGAAAGCTGGCGACTGTGTGCTTTCTTTTTGTTCCACGCCTTTTACCGGCTTCAGATGGCCCTTGAAAGTATCGGCGTAATCAAAGTAATAACCGTTCTTGTTGATTTCCGACAAGGTCAGGTTATTAATATTGTTGTTCATCGCCTCGTTGTACAGCAAAGTGGCATGAATATAGTTGAAGCGGTCCCAATCGTAATTGATACCAGCATCGATATGGTCGCGCTTGGCGCCGCCCTTGCCTTTCCATTTGTCGGCTTCAGCATGCGAAGCGGACACGAACATCTTGGTGCGCTTGTCAGAGAACAGGCCGGTGTCGACGCGCACGAAGGTTTTCTTCATGTTCAGTTGACCGATGGTCTGCATCATGCGCAGGCGATGCTTGTCTTCAGGATTACAGGTGTTGATACCGAAGTTGCCGCCGGTGGCACCCACTTGTGGCGAATCTGCATCGGTCGAACCCTGGGTCACGGTTTGCGAGCAGGTATTTTCCTGGTCGACATATTCTTGTGGGTAGATGGCAAAACTACCGGAGTCATTCACCGGCACGCCATTGATCGTGGCGCCGATCTGGTCGGAGTTAAAGCCGCGCAGTGTCAGGCCGCCGCCGAACAGGCCAGTTGCATCGTAGTTGTAGCTATTGACAGCTGGCAACATCTCCAGGGCTTCGTACGCATTGCCCGTTGGACGCTGCTTTTCCAGTTCTTCTGCCGTAATCGTGCTGCGTGCTTTTGGCGCATCTTCCGTCACCATCAGGCCCATACCGGTTTTTTTCGCGGTAATGACCACTTTTGTGGCTTCGCCGGCACTTTGCGCATGCGCAGTAGAGATGCCGAAGCAGGCCAATTGGCATGCCACTGCGATCATACTTAGTCGCAATTTTGGTTGTTGAATGAACTGCATTTGAACCCCCTAGAGTGTGTTGTAACTTACAAGATTTTGACTTGCTTATATTGTGGTGAAACACGGAAACTATCCAACTAGACACGGCAGTATAAAGATCGAATATTTCAAATCCGTTACACGGATATGACCGCAATGTGACAGGAGCCGCTAGACATCCTGAATTGTCACAAAAGCGATATCAAAAATGACTTATTCAATTCTTCGCCGTCCAACTATGCATTAAGGTCTGTAGGCTGACAAATACGTTTTTTTTTAATAATTTATATATAAAAAATATAAATCACCGCTGGAAGCCGCATTTTTTGTATCAACCGAGCAAGCTCACCTCATCGGGGCGAAATTATAGATGAGCGGCAAGACTTGGAAATTGTTTCAGAAAATAATTGCAAGAAAGCACTACTAGCGCATCAT
Source organism: Janthinobacterium sp. GW460-12-1-14-LB5 (assembly GCF_059423585.1). Classification (NCBI taxonomy): domain Bacteria; kingdom Pseudomonadati; phylum Pseudomonadota; class Betaproteobacteria; order Burkholderiales; family Oxalobacteraceae; genus Janthinobacterium; species Janthinobacterium sp. GW460-12-1-14-LB5. Next base: position 224,360 of record NZ_JBWKYD010000009.1, read on the forward strand.
TTTTTGTCGTAAAGGCACAACAAAAAGGAGAAAAGGAGGGTTTTGTAACTATGAAGATCAGGAGACTACGCGACCGCTAGTTGCGGTCGCGTGGCAGGAGGGAGAGGTGAAATACTTTTACGGTTTTACAACAGTTGCCTTAGTATTACTATTTGCGATCAAGGCTTCAAATCGGGTAAAACGGGCATCGAGCGCTTTCAGCAAACGTTGCTTGTCCGCTTCCGCCAGGAAGGAATAGCGCAGGCTGTTGTACGACAGCTTTTTGATTTCCGCATAATCGGTCTTGTACTGGCTGGCAAACAGCACGTATTCATTCGACAAGGTATTGCGCGACACGCCCGCGTCGTCCGTGGAGATCACGAACGGCACGCCATACTTGCGGTACAGGGTGACCGGATGCGCCTGCCCCTTGATGCCGAGGATGTAATCGTTGCTGGTCAGGTTCACTTCCACGGGAATGCCCCGTTCGCGCATCTTTTGCATGGTGGCCAGCGCATTGTGCTCGTAGGCAATATCCATGCCGTGGCCAATACGGTCGGCGCCGGCTACATCGACGGCTTCGGCGATATGGAACGCCATGCCCTCCGGCGGCACCATGCCCAGCGCCAGCTCGCCCGCGTGCAGGGCGATCTTGACGTTCGGATATTTTGCCTTGAGGAACTTGAACATTTCCATGTGCAGGCTGTAATCGCGCATGGACACGTTCACGCTTTCCTGGCCCACGATATTGACGCCCACCAGCAGCGGATTCAGGCTGGCCGCCTTGAACGCGGCCACCATGGACGAGAACACTTGCGATGGCGACAGGAAACGCAGCACATACGCCTGGTAGCGCATGGTGAAGTGCGCATCGTCGATGCCGGCGCTGCTGGCGTTCACGTTATCGTTGTAGGCGGTGATGCTTTTCTGGAAGCTGGCGTCCTGCTCCAGGCTGGCTGTCCACTTGGCCAGTACGGCTTGCAACGCTGCCGGCGGCAAGCCCGGCGCCAGCACTTGCTGGTCGAACTGGGTGTTTTGCACGAAGGGCGACAGTTCGAAAATCGTCTCGATGTAGCTGAGGTTTTCCGCGATGGCGCGCTGCTTCAGGGTTTTCAGGCCGTCGGCCGTATTCGTCGAGGCGACAGGGCCGAAGTAGCCGAAAGTATCAAAGAAAGTACGGTCGGGCGGCGTCTGGATGGCGCCGTGGTTATAAAAGTCCTTGGTGGACCAGCGCTGCAGCAGCTCCGCATACAGGCCCGCATCGGCAAACACTTCCGTGGACGACAGGCAGCTGCGCTGTCCGGCCGGTTTGGCGCGCTCAGCCGCGACGACGTCCTTGTTGCTTTCGATGCGGTACGTTGTCTTGTTGACGCAATAGTTTTCCTTGTCGACCCAGTCGAGGAATTGCTCGGCGTAGATGGCGCCCGAGTAATGGTGATGCAGGTCGCCGCCCTTGGGCATCATGGAAAAGAACAGGCTCAACTCGGCTGTCTTCGGCTGCGCACCGCCAACCAGAGCGGCAAAATGGCGCGCCGTGGCCGCTTCGTTGGAAGTCGGGGCGGCCTGCGCCGTTCCGGTCAAGGCCAGCGCGGCGCCAAGCGCCAAGCCGGTGAGTTTTATGTGCATTCGCATTCTCGCTCAGGATGATTCGTGTTGAACAACGGGTAGGTCAGCCCTGCCCCCGCACGTGCACGCATTGCCCGCCTGAATAGGTGGCGGCCACGGCGCGGTCGTCACCGAGCAGCGCGAAGGCAAACAGCAATTCCTCCAGGCTTTGACAACCAGCCGTGCGGCGCGCCAGCAGCGGCGTCGATTGCTTGTCGAGCACGATGAAGTCCGCTTCCGTGCCAGCTGCGAAATTGCCCAGGGTGCCTTCCAGTTGCATGGCCCGTGCAGCGCCCAAGGTCGCCAGGTAAAACATGCGCAAGGCGGGCAGATAGCTGCCTTTCAAGCGTGCTACTTTATAGGCTTCGTTCATTGTTTGCAACATCGAGAACGAGGTGCCGCCACCTACATCGGTGGCCAGCGACAGCAGCACTCTCGCCGCATCGGCCCGCTCGAAATCGAACAGGCCGCTGCCCAGGAACAGGTTTGATGTAGGACAAACAGCGGCCGCCGAAGACGTTTCCGCCATGCGTGCGCGGTCGCGCTCATCGAGCCAGATGCAGTGGCCAAACATGGCGCGCGGGCGCAGCATGCCGTAGTGGTCATACACGTCGAGGTAGCTGCGCGCCTGCGGGTGCAGTTCGCGCACCCAGCGGCATTCATCCTCGTTTTCCGACACATGGGTTTGCAGATAGGTATCCGGATAGGCGCGCGCCAGCTCGCCCGCCAGGTGCATCTGCTCGTTCGTCGACGTCGGCACGAAGCGGGGCGTGATCGCATACAGCGAGCGGCCATGCTTGTGCCAGCGCTGGATCAGCGCCTCGCTTTCGCGCGCGCCGGACTCGGCAGTATCGCGCAGGAACTCTGGGCAATTGCGATCCATCATGACCTTGCCCGCCACCATGCGCAAGCCGCGCGCCTCGCTGGCACCGAAGAAGGCATCGACCGATTGCGGATGCACGCTGCCATACACCATGGCCGTCGTGGTGCCGCAGCGCAGCAGTTCATCGAGGAAAAACTCGGCCACGTTGCGCGCATGTTGAGGATCCTCAAACGCGCGTTCGGTGGGAAACGTGTACGTTTCCAGCCACGGCAGCAGGCCGGGCGCGGGCGAGGCGATCATTTCCGTCTGCGGAAAATGCAGGTGGGTATCGATAAACCCGGGCACGATCAGCTTGCCCCGGTAATCGACGATCTCGCTGCCAGGCGGCAAGGTCGCCAGCAGCTGCGCGTAGTCGCCAGCGGCCACGACCTTGCCATCGGCCACGATCAGCAAGCCATCGGCATGCCAGGCGTGCGCCTCCTCATTGAAAGCGGGATCGGCGTGGAAGTGCAGCAAGCTGGCACGGTAAGCTTGCAATGTGGCAGGAACAATCGGCATGACTTCTTTCTATAACGGGTGAATGGCGGCGCGTGCTGGGCGGCGCGGTGGCGCGCTGGCAGAGGCCAGCCGCAGCGGTGCGGCCAGGGCCGCGCTGGCGGCTTCCTCCCACACCATCAACAATTGGCAGGCAACGGAGGCGGCGATCACGGCCGGCACCTTGCTGCGGATGCCGGGCATGCCGATCGGGCACACCATGGCGGCAATGCGTTCGTCCGGCACGCCGCGCGCCCGCAGGCGGTGCTCGAACTGCTTGCGTTTCGTGTGCGAACCGATCAGGCCGAACCAGCCCGCATCCTCGCGTGCCATGATGGCTTGCGTCAAGCGTTGATCCAGCGCATGACTATGCGTCATGACAAGAAAACTGCCGCCCGGCGGCGCCATGGCGACGAATTCCTCGGGCGTATCGGTGGCGGCGATGCGCACGTTATCTGGCAACTCCGCAGGGAACGCCACGGAAAACATGTCTTCGCGTTCATCGACCCAGGTGACATTGCAAGGCAGGTGGGCCAGTGCGCGCACGATGGCGGCCCCCACGTGACCGGCGCCAAACAGGGTCAGATGGGCGCGCGGCGCCAGGCAGGGGTCGACCAGCCAGCGCCGCCCTTCACTCCCCTGCGCCACATGGGTTGCGCGCTCGCGTGAGAACGTGTCGGGCGCCTGGCCTGGCGTGCCGGCGATCAATTTTCCATCGGCATCGAACAGGGCCGACGCGGCGGTGCCATCGAGCGCCGTGACTTTCCAGCTGTCGAGCTGGCGGCGTTCGCGCAGGGCGGACAACACCGCAGCCAGGCTGGTATCAACAGGCTCGAACGCCAGGTGGACGACGCCGCCGCAGCATTGGCCCAGGCTGGGACCGAGCGCAAAACGTTCGAGCCGCGCATGCGTGTCTCCTGTCGCCAGCATGGTCTTGGCAATTTCCACGGCACGCAATTCCAGGTGGCCGCCACCGATGGTGTCGACCTGGCCATCGAGGGTGACGCGCATCTTCGCGCCCGGCTCGCGGGGCCCGGAACCTTCCACCAAGGCAACCGTCACCAGCACGGATGCCTGCGTGCCACTCTCGATTGCCGTCAACCAGTCGCTCATCATCGCCCCCTATGCGCCAGCGCAAACCGCTTGCACGGCCATGACCGCCTTGAGGATTTCCTCGCTGGTGGCGGGGGCATTCAGCGGCGGCTGCACGGCGTGATGGCCCACGCTGGAAATGGCGTCGCGGATGGCAAAGAACACGGAAAACGGCAACAGCAGCGGTGGTTCGCCCACGGCCTTGGAACGGTGGATGCTGTCTTCCACATTACGGTTCTGGAACAGTTTCACACGGAAATCTTCCGGGCAATCGGAAATGCCAGGAATTTTATAGGTCGATGGCGCGTGCGTCATCAGCTTGCCCGCCGCATTCCACCACAGCTGCTCCGTCGTCAGCCAGCCCATACCCTGGATAAATGCGCCCTCCACTTGACCCAGATCAATCGCGGGATTCAATGACTGGCCCGCGTCGTACAAGGCGTCCGCGCGCAACAATTTCCATTCACCCGTCAGGGTATCGACCACCACTTCGGCCACGGCCGCGCCATACGCGTAGTAGGAAAACGGATGGCCCGTCATCGTCTTCGCATCCCACGACAAGCCCGGCGTGGCGTAAAAACCATCCGACCACAGTTGCACACGGGCCAGATACGCCTTCTGCACCAGCTCGGCAAACGCGACGACATGGCCATGCACGTGGATATGGTTGTCGAAGAAGCGCACACTGACAGCGTCGCCGCCGTACAGTTTGACCGCGTAATCGGCCAGGCGTTCGCGGATCTGCCGCGCCGCATCCTGCGCCGCCTTGCCGTTCAGGTCGGCGCCGGTGGATGCCGCCGTGGCCGACGTGTTCGCCACCTTGCTGGTGTCGGTGGCCGTGGCGCGCACGCATTCGAGATCCAGTCCCAGCTCGTGCGCCACCACCTGCATGACCTTGGTATTGATGCCCTGCCCCATTTCCGTGCCGCCATGGTTGACCAGCACGGAGCCATCGACGTACACGTGGACCAAGGCACCAGCCTGGTTCAAATGCGTGACGTTGAAGGCGATGCCAAATTTCAAGGGCGTAAACGCCAGCCCCTTCTTCAAGACAGGACTGGCCTCGTTAAAGGCATCGATGGCGCGGCGGCGCGCGCGATAATCGCTGCTGTCTTCCAGTTCCGCGACGAGCTCATGGATGACGTTGTCAACGATTTTCTGGCCATACGGCGTGACGTTGCGCCCTTCCGCATCGTTGCGGCCATAAAAATTGAGCAGGCGGATATCGAGCGCATCGCGTTGCAAGTGGCGGGCGATTTCATCGATGACATACTCGATGGCAATGGCGCCCTGCGGCCCGCCAAAGCCCCGGAATGCCGTGTTCGACTGGGTATTCGTCTTGCCGCAGGCGGCGCGGATGTCCACGTCGGACAAATAGTAGGTGTTGTCGAAGTGGCAGACGGCGCGCGTGGCGACGGGGCCGGACAAGTCGGCCGAATAGCCGGCGCGCGTGGTCATGTCGACCTTGGCGGCAAGGATGCGGCCATCGTCGTCGTAGCCCACTTCGTATTCATAGTAGAAACAGTGGCGCTTGCCCGTCACCAGCATGTCGTCGTCGCGGTCGGCGCGCAGTTTCACGGGACGCTTCTGTTTGGCCGCCGCAATCGACGCCGCCGCCGCCCACAGGGCCGATTGCGATTCCTTGCCGCCGAATCCGCCGCCCATGCGACGGCATTCGACGGTGATGTTATGCGAATGCACGCCCAGCGCATGCGCCACCACGTGCTGCATCTCGCTCGGATGCTGGGTCGAACACAGCACCAGCATGCCCAGCGCTTCTTTCGGGATGGCGTAGGAAATCTGTCCTTCCAAATAAAACTGTTCCTGCCCGCCCACATACAGCTGGCCCTTGACCACATGCGGCGCCTTCTCGAATGCGGTCTGGTAGTTGCCACGCGTCAGTTGCATGGGCGGCAGCACGTACGATTGCGCCGCCTTCGCCGCCTGCGGCGTCATGATCGCGGGCAATTCCTCGTATGACACTTGCGCCAGGCGCGCGGCGCGGCGCGCATGGTCGTGCGTATCGGCCACCACGATGAAGATCGGTTGGCCCACATATTGCACCAGATCAAAAGCCAGGATGGGATCGTCGTGGATAATGGGACCGCAATCATTGGTGCCGGGAATGTCCTGCGCCGTGTAGACGGCGACGACACCGGCAGCGGCGCGCACGGCAGATAAATCCATGGCAGTGATGCGCGCGTGCGGCTTTTGCGACAGGCCCAGCGCCGCGTGCAAGGTGCCATGCAATTCGGCGATATCGTCCGTGTAGGTGGCTTGCCCCAGCACATGCAGTTGCGCCGATTCATGGGGGCTGGGCTTGCCCACGGCGCTCCAGGCAGCCGCTTGCAGTTCGGGCGTGGCAGGATGGTTCATGCTGGTCCTTTCAGGCGCGGCAAGCGTAGGCGTTGACGGCAGTGCGCAACAGCGGCGCACCGGGACGGGTTTCCAGCCAGAAGCGGCGCAACAGGTTTTGCGCCGTCGTCATGCGGTAGGTGTTCGACGCGCGCATGTCCGACAAGGGCGCGTAATCGTCCGCCAGCAAGCGCATGGCGATGAGCAAATTGTCTTCCGTCCACGCCTGTCCGCGCAGAAACGCTTCCGTTTGCGCAGCGCGCTGCGGCGTGGCCGCCATGCCGCCGAAGGCGATGCGCGTATCGACGATGCGTTCGCCATCGAGTTCAAAGGCAAACGCAGCGCACACGGCCGAGATATCCTGGTCGAAGCGTTTCGCCAGTTTATACGTGCGGAAATGCACCTCGGCACGCGGCAAAGGCACGCGCACGGCTTCGACGAATTCGCCGGGCTGCAAGTCTTTCTTTTGATAGCCAAGATAAAAATTTTCGAGCGGCATGATCCGCTGGCCGGCGGAACCGCGCAGCACGATCTCGCTGCCCAGCGCAATCAGCCACGGCATCGAGTCGCCGATGGGCGAACCATTGGCCACATTGCCGCCCAAAGTACCCGCGTTACGGATCGGCAAGGAAGCAAAACGCTGCCACAGTTCCGACAACTCTTCCGGATAATGCTCGCACAGTGCCGCATACGCATCGTTGAGGCTGGCGCCAGCGCCAATCTGCAGCTTGCCGTCAACGATGTCGATGGTTTTCAGGGCGGCCACATTGCCGAGATATATGATGTCGCCCAGGTCACGCAGTTGCTTGGTGACCCACAGACCAATATCGGTGGAGCCGGCCAGCAGGCAGGCTTGCGGCTTTTCCGCGCGCAACGCCACCAGTTCGTCGATGCTGCGCGGCGCGTGGAAATACTGGCCGCCGTGTGCATACGTGGTCAGGCTGCCGCGCTGCAGCGCTTGCAATTGTTGCGCCAAGGCATCTCGGTCGAATGCGACGTGCGGCAATTCGCCCATGCGCCTGGCCGCATCGATAATGGGCCGGTAACCGGTACAGCGGCACAGATTGCCGGACAGCGTATCGTCGATTTCGCAGCGCGTGGGGGTGGCGCCATTTTTCTCCAGATACATGCCCCACAAGGACATGACGAAGCCGGGTGTGCAAAAACCGCACTGGGAACCGTGGCACTCGACCATCGCCTGCTGTACCGGATGCAAGGCGCCATCGGGCTGTTGCAAGTCTTCCACGGAAAACAGGGCCTTGCCATCGAGCGTGGGCGTGAGCTGGATGCAGGCGTTGACGGCTTTCATCTCGACCTGGCCATCCACCAGGCTGCCGATGACGACCGTGCAGGCGCCGCAATCGCCTTCGGCGCAGCCTTCCTTGGTGCCCGTGCAATGCAAATCCTCGCGCAGGTGCTGCAACACAGTCTGCGTAGGGGCGGCGTTGCGTACTTCCTGTACGGCACCACGGTAATAAAAACGGATCGGTTCTGACATGCTGGCCTCGGTATAGTCCCAGTATAGGAGATTAACACCGGCATATGGGACAACTATATGCAAAGACTGATTTTACTTATCATCCAATATCAATACCCATCAAGCAGTGCAGGGATGCGTCGCATGCCAGTGTTCGGCAATATCGATGCGGCGCGTGATCCACACTTGCTCATGGCGCTGCACATAGTCGAGGAAGCGTGCCAGCGCCGCGGCCCGTCCCGGACGCCCCACCAGGCGGCAATGCAAGCCCACCGACAACATCTTGGGCTGATTCAGGCCGTTCGGATCGCCTTCCGCGTACAGCACGTCGAAGGCATCTTTCAGATAATCGAAAAATTGGGTGCCCGAGTTAAAACCTTGCATGGCGGCAAAGCGCATGTCGTTCGTATCCAGGGTGTAGGGCACAATCAGCTGCGGCTGCATGGCCGGCATGCCCGCGGCATCCGTATAAGCCACTTTCTCCCAGAATGGCAGATCGTCGCCATAGTAATCGGCGTCGTAGCGGAAACCGCCATGCTCGACCACCAGTTTGCGCGTATTCGGAGAATCGCGCCCCGTGTACCAGCCTTGCGGGGCGGAACCCGTCAATTCGCGGATGATCTGCACGGCTACACGCATGTGTTCGCGCTCCGTCGCTTCGTCCATGTTTTGGTAGGAAATCCAGCGCAAGCCATGGCAGGCGATTTCATGCCCCAGTTGCTGGAAGGCGGCCACCGCCTCCGGATTGCGTTTCAAGGCCATCGATACGCCAAACACGGTCAATGGCAGGCGCCGCTCCTCGAACATGCGCAGCAAGCGCCACAGCCCGGCACGCGAACCGTATTCATAAATCGACTCCATGCTGAGGTGGCGCGCAGGAAAAGCGGCCGCACCGATCATTTCCGATAAAAACGTTTCCGAGGCGGGATCGCCATGCAGCACGCTGTTTTCCGCCCCTTCCTCGTAATTGAGGACGAATTGCAGGGCAATACGAGCCTTGCCCGGCCATTGCGGATGCGGTGGCGTGCGGCCATAGCCGATCAAGTCGCGTGGATAATCTTCATAATTGTTCATGCGGAGGCGCGCCTATAGGAGGACAATGTTGGCTATATGCCCAATCATATAGCCGGGCGCAGTCACCGGTATATGATTTGCACGATAAGCACATTCACTCACCCTATATACAGGATAGCAAATGGGAAAACTCAGCACGCATGTACTCGATATCGCCCACGGCAGGCCGGGAGCCGGCGTCAAGGTGGCCCTGTTTTCGGTCGCACCGGAAGGAAAAGTGTTATTGAAGATGGATATGACCAATAGCGACGGCCGTTGCAGCACGCCATTGCTGGAAGGCGACAGCATGAAGGCGGGCCAGTATGAACTGGTATTCAATGCAGGCGACTATTTCGCCGCCCAAGGCGTGGAATTGCCCTCGCCCCGCTTCATCGATCTGGTCACCCTGTCCTTCGGTATCGCGCATACGGATGAAAACTACCATGTTCCGCTAGTGGTATCGCCGTGGTCGTATTCGACTTATCGCGGAAGTTAAGCGACGTTAGATGGCAAAGGCAGCGCGTAGCGCTGCTTTTTTTTATTTGGAATTACCCCAACGGCGAAATACCGGGGTCAGATCCTCAGGGTCTGACCCCAGCCTTCGCTTGGGGCGAACGCTCAAACCGCCAGACGAAAAAAAACCCGCCAATTGCTTGACGGGTTTTTCTCTTACTGCGAATAACAAGCCTGACGATAACCTACTTTCACACTGGTTGCAGCACTATCATCGGCGCAAAGTTGTTTCAC